>CALDIF010000001.1 GCA_937901905.1 uncultured Porphyromonadaceae bacterium
TCATCACAGCGAGCCCATGGTATATCACGTCTATCTCTCGTCAATGCGCGTAAATTTGTAATTTGTGAAATTCGTAGTTAATTTCTTGTCCGACCTGTCACACGGCATCGTCGCCCGACGGGCGACCCGGCTGCCGGGATACGGCACGAGCAGATGGGTCGGCTTTCAGCCGACTTCACCCTCATTCACCCTGCCCACGGTGTCGCTTCGCTCCACCGCGGGTTACACAGATTATTCGCCCTTTGGGCGAGACGATGTTGCCGTTCGGAGTCACTCGTTCTTCACGCTATCGCCCGTGAGGGCGAAATATAGTTAACCTACGGACAGTCGAGTACAACGCAACTATGCTAAACCCCATGTGGTGCTCGCCGTAGGTGAGTGCCACATGGGTCATGAGAGCTCATCTCACAGTTCGACCTCGGAGTGGTCGAACTGTCTGTAAACCTCTGTAATTCGTTAAATTCGTAGTTCGTTTATTTCTCTCGTAAATCAGTACGAGAGAATCGTGTCGACCCACTTTGACCTGTGGTCTCGTAGATGTCGTGCTGTTACTTCACCTCAAGGTCGATGTTAAACAATTCATGCCAAGGCAGTCCGCTCTCGGCAACCTGCTTGAGGAACGGATCGGGGTCGAACTCCTCAACATTGTGAACGCCGGGCTTGAGCCACAGACCCTTGAGCAACATCATTGCACCCGTCATTGCCGGTACGCCTGTCGTGTAACTGACAGCCTGCATGCCGGTCTCGACGTATGCCGTGTGGTGATCGCAGTTGTTGTAGATGTAATAGGTGAGCGGCTTGCCTTGCTTGTCCGGACCGCTGATGCGACAGCCTATGGATGTTTGTCCGGTGTAGTTCTCGCCCAGTTCCTTGGGATTGGGCAGGACTGCCTTGAGGAATTGTAGCGGAACGATTTGTTGACCGTTGTATTCGATAGGCTCAATGCCTGCCATACCGATGTTTTGGATAACTCGCAGGTGGGTCAGGTATTCCTGTCCGAACGTCATCCAAAAACGAGCACGCTTGATAGTGGGGTAGTTGAGTACCAAACTCTCGAGTTCCTCGTGGTACATCAGGTAACTCTCGCGCGGTCCTATCTCGGGATAGGTGAGTGATTGGTGTATCTCAAGCGGTCCGGTGGTGACCCACTTGCCGTCTTGATAATAACGACCGTTTTGGGTGATTTCCCGTATGTTAATCTCGGGGTTGAAATTGGTAGCAAATGCCTTGCCGTGGTTGCCGGCGTTACAGTCAACGATGTCCAGGGTGTGCATCTCGGAGAAATGATGCTTTGCCGCATATGCCGTGTACACGCCACTCACGCCCGGGTCAAAGCCGCAGCCCAATATAGCGGTCAATCCCGCTTGCTCAAATCGTTCGCGATAAGCCCATTGCCAACTGTATTCGAAATGTGCTTCATCGCGAGGCTCATAGTTGGCAGTGTCAAGATAGTGTACACCGCAGCGCAAGCAAGCCTCCATGATGGTGAGATCCTGGTAGGGTAACGCGAGGTTGATGACCAATTCGGGGTGGTGTCGCTCCAATAAGGCGACCACTTGTTCCACATCGTCGGCATCGACGCGGTCGGCACTCACGTGGGGCTTGCCGATGCTGTCGACCAACGCTTGACACTTGCTTAGTGTGCGCGAGGCAATGACAATTTCACTGAACACCTCAGGGTGCTCGGCGCACTTGACGGCACACACGGTGCCCACGCCACCACAACCGATAATAATGACTTTGCTCATAATAATTAATAGGGTTATAAATTCATGTTCCAATCATGGGTCGGCAAGTGACCGTGCCGATACACATTGCAAAGGTAGTGATAAGGTCGCGAAAAACCGTCAAATCAAGTTACGAAAATTTTATCAAAAAGGCTAAAATGCTGTTGTCTTTTATTTTTTCGTTAAAATTCGAGAATTTTCGTGAGGAAATCACTAACTTTGCACGTTTAAACGGAATAATCAACAATTGTTATATAATAACCTATGAATATTTCATACAAATGGCTGCAGCAGTATGTTGACACCGACATGACCGCCGAACAAGTGAGCGAGGCTCTTACCTCGCTCGGACTTGAGGTGGCCGCTGTGGAGCGCGTGGAGACAATACGAGGTGGCTTACGCGGACTCGTCGTGGGCGAGGTGCTCACCTGTGTTGAGCACCCCAATAGTGACCACTTACACATCACATCCACTCGCTTGGCTCCCGATGCCGAGCCGGTGCAAATCGTGTGTGGTGCGCCCAATGTCGCAGCCGGTCAAAAAGTCATTGTTGCTACAGTAGGTACCAAACTCTACGACGGCGACAAGGAGTTTGCCATCAAGAAAGGTAAGATACGCGGTGAGGAAAGTCTCGGCATGATATGTGCCGAGGACGAGATCGGTGTCGGAACGAGTCACGATGGAATTATCGTCCTTCCCGACGATGCCGTGGTTGGCACGCCGGCAGCCGAGTACTACGGCGTTGAGGACGACTACTTGATTGAGGTGGATTTAACCCCCAATCGCATTGATGCCGCTTCACATTACGGTGTCGCACGCGACCTCGCGGCGTGGCTCACTCGTCATGGTGTTCCCACGCGTGCTCATCGTCCCTCGGTCGAGGACTTCAAGAGCGATCGCACCGATGGTGCCGTCACCGTGACTGTCGAGAACGCCGAGGCTTGTCCGCGTTATAGCGGATTGACCATTCGCGGTGTAAAAGTAGCCGAAAGTCCCAAGTGGTTAAAAGACCTGTTGCTTGCCGTGGGGCAGCGACCCATTAACAACATCGTTGATATTACCAACTATATTTTGCTTGGCACCGGTCAGCCGATGCACTGCTTTGATTTAGCGCATGTTACGGGCGAGCACGTCGTGGTCAGGACTGTTGCCGACGGCACGCGTTTTGTCACCCTCGATGAGGTGGAACGAACCCTCTCGTCACGCGACCTGATGATTTGCAACGAGCGCGAACCGATGTGTATTGCCGGCGTGTTCGGCGGTAAGGACAGCGGTGTGACCGAGTCCACTACCGATATTTTCCTCGAGAGTGCTTGTTTCCACCCCACGTGGGTGCGCAAGACGGCACGCCGTCACGGTCTCAATACCGACTCGTCGTTCCGCTTCGAGCGCGGTTTGGATCCCAATGCCACGATATACAACCTCAAGTTGGCTGCCAT
This sequence comes from uncultured Porphyromonadaceae bacterium, assembly GCA_937901905.1. Taxonomy (GTDB): domain Bacteria; phylum Bacteroidota; class Bacteroidia; order Bacteroidales; family Muribaculaceae; genus Sodaliphilus. The sequence continues at coordinate 3,167 of CALDIF010000001.1, forward strand.
CTTGGTCAAGCAACTGGCAGGCGGTGAGATATGCGGAGATATAGTTGACGTTGCCTCCCAAGCCGAGTTCCCCGGGTGGAAAGTGGACTTGCCCTACGACTATGTTACGGGCTTGATAGGTAAAGATATTCCGCAAGATGTTATACGCGAGATAGTTACAAACCTCGAGATGAAAATCACGGCTGACGACGGCACTACCTTAAGTCTTGAGGTGCCGCGTTATCGTGTTGACGTGCAACGCCCGTGCGACGTGGTGGAAGACATTTTGCGCGTTTACGGCTACAATAACGTTGAGTTGAGCGATTCGTTCCATGCCAGCCTGTCAATTAAGACCGAGGTTGACTATGCCGACGATATGCAAGAATTTATCAGCGGTCACCTCACGGCAGTGGGTTATCGCGAGATAATGAACAACTCGCTCACCCCGGCAGCCTATTATGAGGGTAACGAGGTGTATCCTGTCGAGCACTCGGTGCGCATCATGAATGCCTTGAGCAGTGACTTGAACGTGATGCGTCAGTCGTTGCTGTACGGCGGACTGGAGAGCGTGGCACGCAATATCAACCGCAAGAATGCCAATTTGAGTCTGTACGAGTTCGGTAATGTCTACAGGCATGATGCCACGGTGGACAACAGTGCCGTAGCCCTCGCTCCGTATAGCGAGAAGCAAATGTTGGCATTGTGGCTCACCGGTAACAACCATGATGCGTCGTGGGCTGATGCAACGCGTGCGGTGACAGTGTTCGACCTCAAGGCTACATTGGAAAATGTACTCGTCGCGATGGGTATTGAGTTGGGAACACTCGTCGAGGAGCGCGTGTCAAATGCGCTGTTTGCCGATGCGATAGAATATCGCAATCGCGGTGGCAAGACGGTCGCCATGCTCGCCGTCACGGACGATGCCACGTTGAAACGCCTCGATGTCGACGTGCCGGTGTTTTACGCCGAGGTAGATTGGAAGTTGGCTTGCAGGCTCGCCTCAAAGCGCGATGTCAAGTTCGCCGACTTGCCCAAGACGTTGCCCGTCAAGCGCGACCTCGCATTGCTGGTTGACACCGCTGTGACTTACGCCGAGATTGAGCGTGTGGTGCGTGATACCGAGCGTCGTTTGTTGCGCGATGTCACGTTGTTTGACGTGTACGAGAGCAAGAAACTCGAGGCGGGCAAGAAGTCCTACGCTATCAGCATGACATTGCAAGACGACACCAAGACGCTCAACGATCACCAGATTGATGCGGTGATGTCACGCATTGTTGCCGCCCTGCAAGAACGCTTGGGTGCCACCCTGCGTTAACATTGAAGATCCGGATATATATCTTACAAACAATTAATTGACGAGAAACTAATTAATAAATTTAAATACTATGGGAAGAGCATTCGAGTACCGTAAAGCGAGAAAAATGAAACGTTGGGGCAGCATGAGCCGCACGTTTACCAAGATTGGTAAAGAAATAACAATGGCAGTCAAGGCAGGAGGTCCCGACCCGACAGCAAACTCGCGTTTGCGTGCACTGATGGCTAACGCCAAGGCGGCTAACATGCCCAAGGACACCGTGGAACGTGCTATCAAGAAGGCAAGCGACAAGGACGCGAGCGACTACAAGGAAGTGATTTACGAGGGATTTGCCCCCAACGGCATTGCGGTGTTGGTCGAGACAGCAACCGACAACACCACGCGCACCGTGGCAAACCTGCGCAACTACTTCAACAAGAAAGGCGGTTCGCTCGGCAATAGCGGAACTGTGTCGTTCTTGTTTTCACACAAGTGTTATTTCCATATCGCTCCCAAGGACGGTATCACCCTTGAGGATCTTGAGTTGGAACTTATCGATTGCGGTGCCGAAGAGGTCGTGGAGGACGAGGAAGATATCGTTATCAGCGGAGCGTTCGAGAGTAACGGTGAGTTGCAAAAGTATCTTGAGGACAACGGGTACGAAATTCGCAGTTCGGAGTTCGTTTACGAGCCCTCTGAGTACAAGGAGTTGACCGACGAGCAACGTGAGCAAGTGGAGGCATTGATTGATTTGCTCGAGGAGGACGACGACGTGCAAAACGTCTTCACCAACATGGCGGGTTGATCCCCCCCCCGAAGTCCTACCGAAACAGGTTGGTTGCAGAATGTGAAGTGAGGCATTAAGCAAAAATAGCTTCAAAATTGTTCCTTTTTGGATTTTTGATGTAAAAATTTGTAAAATTTGTTCGTTTCGTTTCTGTAATCCGAAAATAATGCCTACTTTTGCATTGTATAGAAATATGTAGCGATTCCGTTGTGAAACGGGAAGAGCATTTCGACGGTCAGATGGCGACAATTCATGACCGTAGGGATGTCAATAGTTTTCAAGTATTAGTAATTATTAGTATTGGGGGGTCTTGGCATGTGTATGTCAAGACCTTTTTTTGCACCCCCGTGTGTTCGCTTTAATGCAATTCGGTACAGTATATTGCAGGAAACTTGTTTTTTTTGTAATTTTGTGCTTTATTTACGGGATACAATGATTACACAAGACCAACTCAAAGAAATTCAGGAACGCGTGGAGTCTCTCCACCGTTATCTTGACATAGATAGCAAGAAAATCCAGGTTGAGGAGGAAGAGTTGCGCACCCACGTACCCGATTTTTGGTCGGATCAACAAGCCGCCGAAGCACAGATGCGCAAGATAAAGCAGTTGCGTTATTGGATAGAGAATTGTGCCGCTGTCGAGGGTACGGTGCAAGAGGTGGCTACAGGCTTCGATTTTGTCAAGGAAGGCTTGATGGAGGAGGCTGAGTTGGACACGATGTATGCGACGGCTGTCGAAGCGATTGAAAAACTCGAGTTGCGCAATATGTTGCGCCACGACGAGGACAAGATGAGCGCAATATTGAAAATCAACTCGGGAGCCGGCGGTACCGAGAGTCAAGATTGGGCACAGATGTTGATGCGTATGTACTTGCGCTGGTGTGAACAGCACGGATACAAAACATCTATTGCTCACCTTGTCGACGGTGAGGAAGCCGGCATCAAGAGTGTTTCAATCACGATTGAGGGCGATTTCGCTTACGGTTACCTCAAGAGTGAAAACGGTGTTCATCGTTTGGTGAGGGTCTCTCCCTATAATGCACAGGGCAAACGTATGACCTCGTTTGCATCGGTATTTGTGACACCGCTTGTCGATGACACTATCGAGATTGTGCTCGACCCGGCACGCATCTCGTGGGATACATTCCGCAGTAGCGGAGCGGGCGGACAAAATGTTAACAAGGTCGAGAGCGGTGTGCGTGTCCGCTACCAGTTTGTTGACCCATACACGGGCGAGGAGGAGGAAATTCTCGTTGAAAACACCGAAACCCGCGACCAACCCAAGAACCGCGAGAACGCATTGCGCAACCTCAAGTCTATCCTTTACAACAAGGAGTTGGAACATCGTCGCGAGGAACAACGCAAGATTGAAGACTCCAAGAAGAAAATCGAGTGGGGAAGCCAGATACGCAGTTACGTGTTCGATGACCGTCGTGTTAAAGACCATCGCACCGGTTTCCAAACCAGCGATGTGGGCGGTGTGATGGACGGGGACCTCGATGGCTTCATCAAGGCATTCTTGATGGAATTCAATGAGGACGACTGATAGTGAGGTCATTTCCTCATTCACGAGAGGTACGTGAGAAGTTATTGTTATTACAAGTTCACAAGAATAGGACGAGATGAACAAGAAATTAACCATAGTCAAGGTGTCGGGTAAGATTATTGAAGATCCGGCTCAACTCAAGTCGTTTGTTAAGTCGTTTGCCGCCATCAAGGGTGCCAAGTTGTTGATTCACAGTGGTGCAATGATGGCAAGTCAAGTTGCCGAGAAGTTGGGTATGCCCACCAAGACGATAAATGACCGCCCCATTGTTGACGAGAAAACGCTACAACTCTTGGTGATGGTTTACGGCGGATTGGTTAATAACCGGTTGGTGGGATTGTTACAGGGTCGCAAGGTGAATGCCGCCGGTCTCACCGGAGCCGACATGAACCTCATCACCAGTGTACGCCAACAGATTCCCGATATGGGGGCTACCGGCGAGGTGCGTCAAGTGAATGCAACCATGTTGGGAACGTTGCTCGATGCCGGTGTGGTGCCGGTGCTCGCGCCGCTCACCCACGACGGTCGGGGCAACTTGCTCTTCAACGAGACCGATGCTCTGGCGTCCGAAATATCCAAGTCACTTGCGTTGCGCTACGATATCACGTTGGTTTACTGCTTTGAGCGTCGCGGCGTGTTGCTTAACGTTCAGGATCCCGATAGCGTGGTGCCCGTATTGAGTCGTAATCGTTACAAGGCATTTCGCGACATGGGTATCATAAAAGACTGGTTTGCCAACAAGGTGGATAATGCCTTCAGTGCCATTGACCACGGTGTGAAGGAAGTTATAATCACCAACGCTGTCGGCATTGCCGACCTCTCCCAAGGTACGCACATCAAGTAAAGTCATCGCAAAACGAGATGCAAACGTTAGTAATAATAGGTGCCGGACGTGTGGCTCGCACATTTGGACGACTCATGTCAACAGTTGTCAATGTGTTGCAGGTGTATAGCCGTTCGCTTGCTCATGCGCGTAGCCTTGCCGGCGAACTCGGAGCCGATGCGACCGATGCCCCGTCGGCATTATTGACGACTGCCGATTACTACATGGTAGCAGTCAGTGATGATGTTATCGCTACAGTTCTCGATGCGACACCCACCACGGCAGGGGTGTGGTTTCACACCTGCGGTTCGTGCCCGATGAGTGTCTTTAGCGGCAAGCGGGAACGCTACGGAGTGATTTATCCGCTGATGTCAATCACCGGTAATGACGATTTCGACGAGTTGCCTCTGTTCATTGAGGCGTGTAATGACGATGTGGCGAAGTCCATCACCGGATTGGTCACAGCGATGAGTCGGGAAAGTGTTATTAATATACATCACCATTACAGTGACAGTGAAGAACGTCGCCGTCTGCATTTGGCGGCGGTAATGACGTGTAACTTCACCAATCACATCTGGGCATTGGCTCACGACTTGTTGCCCGATTATCAGGGTTTTGACATCATGATGCCGATGCTGTGGTCGATGTACTCGCGTTTGGGCTCGGGCATTAATCCGCGTGACTCGCAGACGGGTCCCGCCGCGCGTGGCGACGTGGCAACAATGGAACGCCACATGGCTATGCTTGACGGCACGACACGCGACGTGTACGCGCTGCTCAGTCGCAGCATTGGCGAGATGTATCACACCGGAGTCAACGACAGCAAGTTGAGCCGCATCAAGGGTATAGCCTTTGACGTTGACGGCGTGCTGTCGCCGTCAACGATAACGATGTCTGCAACGGGTGAGCCTATGCGTGGCGTGAATATCAAGGACGGTTACGCAATACAGTTGGCGGTGAAACTCGGACTTGAGATAGCAATCATTACCGGGGCGAATGTTGATGCCGTGCGTGTTCGATACGAAGGTCTGGGGGTTAAAAGTGTATTCCTCGGCGCAGGCGAGAAATTGCCTGTGTTGACACGTTGGGCTGCCGATTGCGGCTTGTCGCTCAGCGAGGTTGCCATGGTGGGCGATGACATTCCCGATGTGCCGGCGATGCGTGCTGCCGGTCTTGCTGTCGCTCCTGTCGATGCCGCCGGTGAGGTGCGTGCCGTTGCAACGATGATTGCGCCGGTGCGAGGCGGGCACGGCGTGGCTCGATACCTGATTGAACGGGTGTTGAAAGCACGTGGGTTGTGGCTTGATGACACCCATGCTTTCGGCTGGTAAATGTAACTTAATTGACGATGTGGGGTATGTTACAGAATTTGGCGAAATACGACGTTGTGTTGGCGAGCGGGTCACCGCGCCGGCGCGAATTGCTCGCTGCGTTGGGCATTAAATTTCGCGTGGAAGTGCGTGAAGGCATTGAGGAGATGTCGCCGGTGGGTATGCCGGTGATGCAGATTGCCGAGCACTTGTCTCGTGTAAAGGCTCACGCTTACAACCCGACCGATAATCAGTTGATTATCACTGCCGACACTGTGGTGATAGAGGGTGGTGAAGTGTTGGGCAAACCTGCCGATGCTGCCGAGGCGCGTCGCATGTTAAGGCGTTTGGGCGGTAAAGTCCACTCGGTTATCACCGGCGTTACGGTCAAGACTGCCGACCGCACTCAAAGTTTCAGCGCACAAACTCAGGTGGAATTTGACGATCTTACCGATGAAGAAATTGATTACTATGTGGAAAAGTACAACCCGTTGGACAAGGCGGGAGCATACGGTATACAAGAGTGGATAGGTTACATCGGTGTGCGTTCCATTGAGGGCAGTTTCTATAATGTGATGGGACTTCCCATACAACGGCTGTACTCCTTGCTCAAGATATTTTAAACGCTCCGATGCTATCGGTCACGAAAACAAGGACGTTCGGTTTCAACTTGTTGAAACCGAACGTCCTTGTTTTCGTGACCCCGGTGGGACTCGAACCCACGACCCATTGATTAAGAGTCAATTGCTCTACCAGCTGAGCTACGGAGTCAACGCTATCATTTCCGTTTTGCGACTGCAAAGGTACAACAACTTTTTGAAATGGCAAACATTTTGCGCAAAAAAACAGATTTTTTTAAATTTTGTTGTATATTTGCAAGTTCAGTGAGATTCGGTATATTTGTCAAAATGTCATGTGCTATGGTTGCCAAACGATTGTTTATAATGTGTTTACTTGCATTGTCGGGTCTCGTGGCGAGTGCCGACAGCGACTACTATATGCGTCAAGCGCGTCGTTACATGGACGATGCTGAATACTACGACCGTCAGGCTGCACGGTATGAGCGTGATGCCGAGTATTATAATCGCGAGGCGAAGAAACACCTCAATGATGCCGACTGGTACACACGGCATAAAAACCCGGAAAAAGCGGCTTATTATACCCGTCGTGCACGCGAGGCTACCGATAAGGCTCAAACTCAATACGGTTACGCCAAGCGCGCTCGTGACAAGGCTGAAGATAACCGTCGTCGCGCTCGCGAAGCACTTGACCGAGCCGAGCGCGAGCGTCGTTGATGTCGCTCGGATACTCGACGGTGTAGCGTTGTTGCCCTTTAGCCCCTTGTGTCGTGATTATTGCCGAACAGTCGCGACGTGTTGGCGATGATGGTCTCGGTGAGTCGTTCGACATTTGTACCGCGAGCGGTGGCAACATCGGCGATGACATCATTGATGGGGGCGGAACATTCGTCGCTCTCAACGAGCAAGCGTTCGTCGGGTGTCATTAACATCGCCTCGATATTATAGCGCTTGCCGTAACTCAACCAAAATCCCTCATCTAACAGTTGTCGCGCAACACGCGCGCCACGTCCCATTCCGTGAAAGATGATTTCGCTCCGGTGTGGTGCCGTGTCCCTCCAAATGTGTAGCAATCGGTCAATGGCGTGAACGCAGTGTATGATGAGCGGTTTGCCGCAATGCTCGGCAATGGCGATGTGATGCCTGAACACCGTTTCTTGTACCGCAAGCGGCGCGCCACGCAGGGTGTCCAACCCCGTTTCACCTATCGCGACTACTCGATGGTCGCGTGTGGCGAGGTCTAACAGGTTGAGGTCGGTTGCGGGTGTGTCCCACGGGTGTATCCCCACCGAGAGCATCGCGTCGTCGACGGCAACACCGTCAATCAGTTGCCGGGGTGTCACGTTGATGACGGCATGAGATGCTGCGAGATTGTGGGTGTGGGCATCAAGTATCTTCATGGCACCGGGTCGTAGCCGCTACCGCCACCCGGACGACAACGCGACAGCCGTTTTATAGCAAGCCACAGCCCTTTGAACGGTCCGTGCTTGCGTATCGCCTCGATGGCATATTGGCTGCATGTGGGTGTGAAACGGCACACCGGTGGCGTGAGCGGTGAAATAAAACGGCGGTAAAAGGTGATGGGTAAGATTAGAATCCGCCCCAACAGGTCACTCAACGTTTTCATTGTCGTGGGGGGTGATTTGTGCGGCAACGCGCTCAAGAAGTCGTATAACGCGTTTCTCAATCTCGGTGTAGTCCCATTGTTGCGAGTCGAGGAAAACAAAAGCGAGGTCAACGCCCTTGCCGGCTGTTTCCAGCGCGTTGTCGAGTAAGTGATGATGATGCAACCGATAAGCCTCTCGCACCAGGCGACGTAACCTGACGCGACCCACCGCGGTGCGTACTCTTTTCTTGGGAATGGAAATCAAGAACCGTGCCCCCTCGTGGTCCCCGGTGACACGCACCACCACGCGCAACGGGAACCCCATCAACGATCGTCCCGAGGCAAACAAGGCATTTATTGCCGTGCGACTACACAGGCGGTCGCGCTTGTATAAGCGGTAATTCACCATCGTTGCGCACCTTGAGGCACGTCTATTTATTGTGAGAACTCAAATATCGGTCAATGGCGGCGGGCATTGATGTCGCCTCCTCGCTCATGACCACGCGCGGCTCGAGACCGGCATCGCGCATCGCGGCTATCGTGCCGTCTCCCATTGCTCCCAACACCACGTCTCGCTCGGCGATGTCGGGCACGTTGCTCAATAGTGACTTCACGCCGGCGGGAGTGAACAAGATGAGCATGTCGTAGTCGAATTTCTCATCGTCGCCGAAGTCGTTGCTCACGGTGCGATACATCACCGACTTAACGTAAGAGAAACCCTCAAGGGTGTCGAGAGCGCGTGTCTTGGCATCGTTGTGCACCTCGCTCACCGGCATGATGAACTTGGCATCGTGGTGCTTGTTCAGCAAGGGGAACAAGTCCTCGATTGCGCCTGTCTCGCTATAGAAAATCTTGCGCTTGCGATACACGATATACTTTTGCAAGTACAACGCAATCGTCTCGGACAAGCAGAAGTACTTCTGGGTGTCGGGGACGGCGAAACGCATCTCTCGGCACAAGCGAAAATAATGGTCAACTGCAGTGCGTGCGGTGAAAATCACGGCGGTGTAGTCAGGCAAAGTAATGCGTTGTTTGCGAAACTCGCGTGTCGTCAAGCCCTCAACCTTGATGAATGGGCGGAACACCACTTCCACACCATGACGCCTTGCAACATCATAATAGGGCGACTTGTTGCCCGACGGCTGTGGCTGAGAGACAAGAATCTTTTTAACGTTCACTATTAATGTGCTTTAAGTCCAAAAAAACTCGCACATCAGCCTGACAACGCGCATGAGCGCAACGACCGGTGCGATTTCGACGGCGCAAAGGTACAAAATAAATGCCAAACACGATGAAAAATCAACGAAAAAAATGCGAAAACCCTTGTAAACAAACGCTATCCTTACCGAAAAAAAGAGGGCTGCCGCGATAATAAACGCACTTGTCGTGTAAACAGGCATGCTCGCCATGACAATCACGACGGGCAATAGCAGCAAACCCAACAGTGCCTGTGACGCTTTGTAACCGTCGAGCCACATACCACATTCCACATCATCGAGGAATATGTGTCCGATGACAAAATATCCGGCGAGTTGGAGCAGATAGTAAGCGAGTGCGCTCGCGGCGAAAACCGGTATTATAACCGCAGCGTGTCCCGCCATTGTCGCTCCCCATGATGTTGACGACAAATAGAGATAAGTGGCAAAACCCTCGCACACACACATCAACGTCACCAATGCAGCGAGAATTTGTGTCTCGTTGAACGTGTGATCTTCAAAGAGGTTTTCGCGTCGTCTTGTGCTGAACAGGTTGTGGAAAATGTTGTCAAAATATTTGCGCCCTACCCGATAACTCAGCAGCACGAATACCACTGCCGCCAATAACACACCGACTGCGGTGTTGTCGCTCATGGGCGACGGTGGCAGTGTGCGCGGTGTTTCCATCGTGTCGATGCTCACCGTCGTTGCCGGCATGGGCGCGAGCGTGTCGCCGGCTGTCGTGTCGGCGAGCACGGCAGTGAAGTGCTCAATGTGCTGTGGCAGGTAGGGTGCCACTACACTGTCGGCACTGTTGACCAATGTGTCTGTTACTGCTGCAACCGGCATCTAATCAAGTGATTACAGCGTTTTGTCGAGTAGCGCGATTGCTTGCTCGCTATCGGCAACAACGTTGAACATGTATTCTTGTTTAATGCCACGCATCAGTCCCTCGGTCTCGGCATGGTGTAACATCTGCAACAACGAGTCGTAATAACCGTCAAGATTGACAAGCACGATGACGGCATCTAACTGTCCCAACTGGCGCAACGTGACAGCCTCGAAGAACTCGTCGAATGTGCCTATCCCACCGGGCATCACGATAATGGCATCGGCACCCTCGCGCAACAACTGCTTGCGTTGTGCCATGTCGGCGGCGATGACAACATCGGTTAAACGTGGGTTGAGCCAACCGCGCTCTACCATGAACATCGGTATCACACCGGTGACATTGCCGCCTGCGTCCAATCCGCCGTCGCTGACGGCTCCCATCATACCGTGACTGCCACCGCCGTGAACTGCCGTCCAACCACGCTCGGCTATGAGTCGTCCGAGTTGTTGACCCTGTTCAACAAAGCGAGTGCTCATTTGTGCGCTTGACGCGCCATATACTGTTACCTTCATTATCCTTCTTGCAATCGTGCTTGTCGCTAATCATTTATTTGTTTCATCACTGAATTTGTCGGGATACTCGAGTGCTACCCGCGGTCGACGCATAGCCCTGATGACGAGCCATATTCCCAACACGATGAAGGGAATGCTGAGTAATTGACCTTGGTCAATGCCCCATGTGGCACGCATTGTCAGTTCCCAGGGCTCTTGCACGTTCTTGATGTATTCGATAAAGAAGCGAGGAACGAATATGCCCAACATGAATACGCCGAACAGTAACCCCTCACGTTCTTGGGCATTGCGTTTCCAGTACATGTACATGCACACGACAAAAGTGATGAGGTAGCACGCCGCTTCGTAGAGTTGCGTGGGGTGGCTGGGCGGTGACATGATAGGGTCGGCACCGTGCATCCACGCGTTAACGTTTACAACGAAGGAGAACGCCCACGGCACATCGGTGGCTGCACCGTATATCTCATGGTTCATCAGATTTCCGATGCGTATCAATGCCGCTACGAGTCCCACGGGCACGACAAGTCGGTCAAACGTCCATAACATGGGCTTCCGGGTCACCCACTTGCTGTAGAGCCACACTGCAATCATGATGCCGAGAGTACCGCCATGACTTGCCAAGCCACCCTCCCACACCTTTGGAATATCGCTCAAGTGCCGGCTATACCACTCCCAATCGTAGAAGAAAACGTGACCCAAGCGCGCTCCCACGATGGTGGCTATCACCACATATATAAATATGCTACTCATCCAACTCTCGGGCGTACCCTCGTGTCGCAAGATGCGCCACTCGAGTTCGTAGCCGACAAGGAAGCCGATGGCGAACATCAGCCCGTACCAGCGCACGGTAATGAAACTGTCAATCAAGTTCGGACTCGCAGTCCATGTAATAAAGTCAAGCATTGTTTCATGAATTTGACCGCAAAATTAGTGCGAGCCGAGCGAAAATGCAAGTTTACTTGCGATTTTCCGAGGCGAAGCCTAATTTCGGCGTAGCCAACATTAGTGCAAACCTCACGAAAATGCAAGTTTACTTGCGATTTTCCGAGGCGAAGCCTAATTTCGGCGTAGCCAACATTAGTGCAAACC
>CALDIF010000002.1 GCA_937901905.1 uncultured Porphyromonadaceae bacterium
ATAGGGTTCTGCCCTCTACGCTGCTCGAAAAACCGATTTATAGAACCCACCTTAACTTTGCAGGGAGAAACATTTTGAGCCATGCAGCAAGAGCGCATTTACCCCGTCGGGATACAAGATTTTGAAAATATCCGCAACCGTGGAATGGTGTATGTCGACAAGACGGCATACATATACCGAATGACCCACAGCGGAGCCGAAACCGTGTTCCTGAGCCGCCCGAGGCAGTTCGGCAAGACATTGTTTTGCAACACGTTGTGTTCCTCGTGTTGTGGGCAGCAAGAGTGTAGGCTGCCACCTCTGCCGTTTGGTCTGTCCCACCGGAGCAATCGGCATTGCCAAACGAATTAAAAAATTCAAAGTAAAATACAATGAGAATAAAAACAATCAAATGGACATTGATGCTCGGCATTATTGCCTGCATGGTAGCATGTAACGTGAACATACCCGAGGAGATTCCCTCTTCGTTCGAGACAATGACAGTGGCAAATTCTGACATTGAGTTGCCCTACAAGTTCAGCGCAAGGATGCAGGGTCAGAACGACGTGACCGTTACACCGCAGGTTAGCGGTCAACTGACGAAGATTTACGTGACCGAGGGTCAGCAAGTGAAACGGGGTCAAACGCTCTTCACCATCGACTCGCGCAATGCACAGTTGGAACTGGAAGCGGCGAACGCCAATTTGCAGGCGGCTTTGTCCCAAGAGAACTCCGCCAAACTGGAGTACGAGTCAAACAAGAACTTGTTTGATAAGAAAATCGTGAGCAGTTATATGCTTGCCAACTCGGAGAATGCCTACAAGCAGGCTCAAGCGGCTGTGGCTCAGGCGCGCGCGGCAGTGAACCGTGCGAGGGTTAACCTCGGATTCTGCACTATCACGGCATCGGTATCGGGTGTGATAGGTGAAATTCCGGTGCGCACGGGCGACCAAGTGTCTCCTATGACACAGTTGACAATATTGAGCGGCAATACATCAATGTATGCCGAGTTTGCCGTAACCGAGTCGATTGTCGAGGCTATGGTGAAAGAAGGTGCTAAAGCATCAGATGTCGAGAAATACATCTCCACCCTACCCGAAGCGACCTTTGTGATGAAGAATGGTACCGAGTATCCCTATAAGGGTCGTGTGGTCAGCCTTAGCGGTGTCGTTAATGCCGCCACCGGCTCCTTGACGTGCAAGGTGTCGTTTCCCAACCCCGACGGACATCTCTACTCGGGCATACAGGGCACGGTAGTCATGCAGTTTGCCGAGAACAACGTGATTGTCATTCCTCAAAACGCAGTGGTGCGACTGCAAGACAAATCGATCGTTTATAAGGTGCAGACCGACAGCACCGCCACCGCAGTCGATGTAACGACACAGGATACCGGTAACGGTAAGGATTTCATCATAACCGGCGGATTGAACCCGGGTGACCGCATCGTGACCGTCGGAGCCAACAATGTGACTGAGGGACAGCGGGTTCTGTACCCCGAGCAAGTGAAAAAGTGAGAAGTGGAAATTGAATAGTGAAGACTGAATAATTTGCTTCCGCAGAATGAAGAATAATATATTTATCAACAAATATGTGATGGCATGCGCCATCTCGGTCGTGATTGCGCTAGTGGGCTATATCTCTATGAGCACGCTGCCTGTCGAGCAATATCCCGACATTGCACCGCCCACGGTGAACATCACCACCAGTTATACCGGTGCCGACGAGAACGCGGTGATGAAGTCGGTCATCCAACCTCTGGAAGAGGCAATCAATGGAGTGACCGACATGACCTATATTACCTCCAAAGCCTCGTCGAACGGCGATGTGGAGATTAACGTCTATTTCAAGCAGGGCACCGACCCCGACATGGCGGCTGTGAATGTGCAGAACCGCGTGAGTCGTGCGCAGGCTCTACTCCCCGCCGATGTGACTAAAGTGGGTGTGAGGGTGGAGAAACGCCAGAACAACATCCTGCAAATATTCGCTGTGAAGAGTGCCGACGGCAAGTATGACGAGGACTTTGTGTCGAACTACGTTGACATCAATGTCAAGCCGCGCTTGATGCGCATCACCGGTGTGGGTAACGTGCAGAGCCTCGGCAACACTTACGCCTTGCGCATCTGGTTGAAGCCCGACGTGATGGCACAGTACGGTCTAACCCCTAACGACATCTTCGCTGCCATAGGTGGACAGAGTTTCGTGGCGGCGGTGGGGTCGCTGGGTGAGAAGTCTGAAAATTCTTACCAATACAGCATGCAGTACAAAGGCACGCTGAAGACAGTTGAGGAATTCAACGACATCGTGTTGCGCACCAGTGGTAGCGGCATGTTGCGCTTGAGCGATGTCGCCGAGGTGCAGATTGGTGCCATGAGCTACAACTTCACCTCAAATATCCAGGACTGCCCGGGAGCCTTGTTCATGGTGTTCCAAGCCCCGGGTGCCAATGCCACCGAGGTGAATGCGCGCATCAACCGGACGTTTGAGGAACTTAAGGAAACGATGCCTGCCGGACTCGAGTTTGTGACAATGATGACCAGCGATGACTTCCTCTTCGCCGCCATCCACAACGTGGTCGAGACGCTTATCATCGCCATTATCCTCGTGGTGCTCGTGGTGTACTTCTTCCTCCAGAACTTCAAGGCCACCATCATCCCTACGATATCGATCATTGTCTCGCTATTAGGAACCTTCGCTGTCGTTAAGGTCGCCGGTTTCTCGCTCAATATATTGACGCTATTCGCATTGGTGCTCGCCATTGGAACGGTGGTGGACGATGCTATCGTGGTGGTGGAGGCGGTCATGGCAAAGATGGAGAGCGGCATCAGCGATGCCCGCGAGGCAACCCGCCAAGCCATGAACGATGTGTCGGTGGCTGTGGTGTCGTGTACGTTGGTGTTCATGGCGGTGTTCATACCCGTGACGTTCATGCCGGGCACCTCGGGCACGTTCTTTACCCAGTTCGGTATCACGATTGCTTCGTCTGTCGGTCTGTCGATGGTGTCGGCGTTGACGTTGTGTCCCGCGCTCTGTGCCATCATGATGCGCGTGACCGAGGGAAAGCAAGAGGGCAAGGGCATCAATTACTACACCAAGAAAGCCTACACCATCAGCTATAACGCCATCTACAACAAGTACAGCAAGAGCGTGCGGAAGTTCATCAAGCGCCCCGCATTGGCATGGTGCTTGCTGGTCGTGGCATCCGCGCTATTGTTCTTTTTCATGAAGAGTCTGCCGTCGGGTCTCGTGCCGCAGGAAGATCAAGGTGTGCTCATGGTTGAGTTGCAAGCCCCCGAAGGTTACACGTTGCAGCAGACCCGTGAAATCATGAAACAAGTGGAGGAAAAGGTGAAGAAGATTCCCGAATTGGAGAGTTTCTCCCTAACCTGTGGCTATGGTCTGCTGACCGGTGCCGGCTCGAACTATGCCACCATGGTTGTGCGTTTGAAGAATTGGGACGATCGCCCCGGAATGGACCATTACATCGAGCTCGTCAAATACCGTTTCTACTTCGACTGTCAAGACATCAAGGACGTGCGTGTGATCCCATTCCAGATGCCTCAGATCCCCGGTTATGGCACGAGTAACGATATTAACCTCGTTGTGGAGGATCCCACCGATGGCAACCTCTCGGAGTTTGCCGTTCAGACCGAGAAATTCTTGGCTAAGCTGTCTGAGCGTCCCGAGATCGCTTCCGCCATGTCGACCTATTCCGAGCGTTTCCCCAAATATCAGGTTGAAATTGATGCAGCACAGTGTACTCGTGCCGGCGTGTCGCCTGCCGATGTGCTCAACACGCTTGGCAGTTACTGTGGTGGTGCCTATATCGGTAACTTCAACCAGTATGGTAAAGTGTATCGCATCATGGCTGCCGCCTCGCCCGAGTATCGCCTCGATCCGTCGGCGCTGAACAACATCTTTATGCAGGTGGGCAACGGCAACATGGCACCCATCTCTGAGTTCGTATCAATGAAACAGATTGTGGGTCCCGCCAATATCGAGCACTTCAACTTGTTCCAGAGCATCACTTGTTTCGTTAGTCCGGGTAGCGGCTACACCGAGGGTGATGCCCACAAGGCTATTGCCGAGGTGTTCAAGCAGGAAATGCCGTCCACAGCCACCTACGAGTATAGCGGCATGTCGCGCGAGTTGGCTGAGGCGGCAGGCTCCAATGCCACTGCTATGATCTATGTGATATGCGTTATCTTGATTTACCTCATCTTGGCTTCGCTCTACAACTCGTGGTTCACACCGTGGGCCGTGCTGTTCAGCGTGCCGTTCGGACTGATGGGAGCCTTTGTGTTTGCCTACCTCGGCAACTCGATTGGACTGCCCGGCATGGACAACAACATCTATCTGCAGACGGGCGTTATCATGCTCATCGGTCTGCTCGCCAAGACTGCCATCTTGATTACCGAGTTCGCCTCGGAACGTCGCGCACAGGGATTGAGCATATATGATGCCGCTTTTGAGGCATGCAAGGAGCGTCTGCGCCCCATCTTGATGACGGTCGCCACGATGATCATCGGTATGATTCCTCTCGTGATTGAGGGCGGCGCCGGTGCAAACGGCAACCGAGCCTTGGCACTCGGTGTAATCGGCGGTATGAGCATTGGCACGATAGCCCTGCTATTCGTCGTTCCTACATTCTTCATAGTGTTCCAGACACTGCATGAACGCTTCCAGGGCGCGACAACGGTCGAGGCTGCAGTCGTAGCAGAGACCGTTCAGGACGAAATGCCGACCAACGACAACGATAACAATTAACGGTTGAGTGCAAAGCGACACGTCGCTTTGTCCACCATCGACACAACGAATAAAATGAAAAGACTAACGATCATCTTGAGTATTGGAGCGTTGTTCCTAATGACATCAAGTTGTGGCTCGATAAAAAGTTTATATGACAAATACGAGTCCGACGTTAACCTGCCGTCAGACATCATAGGAATCAACACAGCCGACTCGCTTGGCGCGTATGCTCCGTCACCCATCTCGTGGAGAGAGTTTTTTGTCGACCCGCTACTGCAACGGCTCATCGACACAGCCCTGGTGAGCAACACCGACCTCAACGCGGCACGCATCGCCATTGAGCAGAGTGAAGTCTCGTTGCAAATGGCTAAAAAATCAATTTTGCCGTCACTGTTTTTCTCACCATCGGGAACTATTACCAATTTCAACAGTTACACGTCAAAGACCTACGACGTGCCGTTGCAGGTCAACTGGGAGCCGGGTTCATTGGGGTCATACACCAACAAGAAGCGCGCCGCCAACGCCGTCCTGCTGCAAGCGCAAGCGCGCGAGCAGGCTGTGCGTAGTAACTTGATTTCGAACGTGGCGCAACAGTATTTCCTGCTTCAACTCCTTGACAGACAACTGGAGATACTGACGCAGACCGACAACCTCTGGGGTGCCTCATTGGAGGCACAAAAGGCACTGTGGGAAAACGGAAAGGTCTACTCCACCTCGGTCAACCAATTGGAAGCGTCATACCTTGACGTAAAGACTCAGATTGTAGATGTCAAGCGCAATATCCGCGGTGTGGAAAATGCTATCTGCCGCATCTTGGCTATCTCGCCACAACCCATCGCCCGCAACCGGTGGGGCAGTTACCTCATTCCGCAGTTGGCTAAAGAGGAGATCTCGGCACAGATGCTCTTGCATCGTCCCGACATCAAACTCGCCGACTATGCCATGGAAGAAGCCTTCTACAATATGCAGAACGCTCGCTCGGCATTCTACCCCGGTCTATCCCTGACCGGCACGTTGGGGTGGACCAACAGTGGCGGTGGTGTAATCGTCAACCCGGGCAAGATATTGACCGGCATCATCGGGTCGATCACACAGCCCATTTTTGCGCGCGGACAAATTAAAGGTAATCTCAAGATAGCCCAACTCACACAGGAGAACATGCGCAACGAGTATGTGCAGACGGTCGTCAACGCCGGCAACCAGGTCAATGAGGCTCTTGCCGACTGCCAAGCGACCGGCGAGAAACTGGATTACTATAACCGCCAGGTGGAAGTACTCCACGGAGCCTACATCGGCACTCATGAACTGATGGATAACGGCAAGGCCAACTACCTTGAGGTGCTCACCGCACAGGAGTCGTTGCTGAGGGCTCAACTCAACGCGGCGATGAATATGTACGATGCCACCGAGGCTGTCATTGCACTCTACGTTGCCCTCGGTGGTGGCACGAGATGATTGAATAAATAACCGAATGTTTACATACCGATAAAACATAACTATATATGTCAAACCTTGAACCCCTTATAGCCGATCTTGCACTCATCTTGATTTGTGCCGGTGTCATGACATTGCTTTTCAAAAGCCTGAAGCAACCCATTGTGTTGGGATATATAGTGGCGGGTTTTTTAGCCTCACCCAATATGCCCTATATGCCCAGTGTTTCAGATATGCACGGCGTCCATCTATGGAGTGAGATCGGTGTCATCTTCTTGCTATTCGCCCTCGGTCTGGAATTCTCGTTCAAGAAAATCCTGAAGATGGGTGCGGCTCCGATTATTGCCGCTGTTGCCATTATACTCGGCATGATGTATATTGGCATGCTCACCGGTGAACTCTTCGGTTGGAGTAATATGGACTGCATCTATTTGGGTGGTATGTTGGCGATGTCTTCAACCACTATTATCTTTAAAGCATTCGACGACATGGGGTTGCGCCGGGAGCGTTTCGCAGGCCTGGTGCTCAGTGTGCTCATTCTTGAAGACATACTTGCCATCGTGCTGATGGTGATGCTCTCCACGCTGGCTGTGAGCAAGGAGTTTGAAGGCACACAGATGCTCGGTTCGATCTTGCAACTCGGTTTCTTCCTCGTCTTGTGGTTCACCGTGGGCATCTACCTCATTCCGCTCATATTGCGCAAGTTGAAGCCGCTGATGAACGATGAGACACTGCTCATCCTGGCATTGGCACTATGCTTCGGCATGGTTGTAGCGGCCTCGTCGGTCGGTTTCTCCGCCGCATTCGGCGCTTTCGTCATGGGCAGTATCCTTGCCGAGACTGTCGAGGCCGAGCAGATCGAGCATCTGGTCAGCCCTGTCAAAAATCTCTTCGGAGCCATCTTCTTCGTGTCGGTAGGCATGATGGTAGACGTGTCGCTCATCATTGAATATATAGTGCCTATACTCTGCATCATCGCCGCTATCATGTTGGGACAGACAATCTGGAGCACAGTTGCTTTCGTCATTTCAGGTCAGTCACTCAAGACCTCGATGAAGTGCTCGTTCTCATTGACGCAGATTGGCGAGTTCTCGTTTATCCTCGCCACACTCGGCACGTCGCTCGGAGTCACCAGTGATTTCCTCTACCCCATCGTCGTTGCCGTGTCGGTCTTCACCACGTTTACCACGCCCTATATGATTCGCCTTGCCGAACCTGCCTATAACGTAGTGGCGCGCTTCTTGCCGGAGCGTTGGAGAGAAAAGTTGGACAACGACAATGCCGATAAAGAACAGCAGCCCGAGACCAACGAGATGCGTCAGTTGTGGAACACCGAATTTAAGCGTTTCATCTTCATTTTGCTCATCAACAGCGTTCTCTGCATCGCTGTTATAGCCATTATGTATTACTACGGTGTGCCACTACTCACTGCGATATTACCCGAGTCATGGCTTGGTGTCACTGTCGCCGTTATCACGCTATTCGCCTGTTCGCCTTTCCTGTGGGCACTGATGCGCCAAGGTGGCGATAGCGATGGAGTTAACAAACTTTGGTACGAGGGTACCAGGGTCGATCGCATAAAGATAACGGCATTCGGACTGCTGCGTCTTGCTATCGGTGCTGCTATTATAGCCTATATCATCGGCAATACAATGCCCAAGATTGGCTTGATGGGTATCTTCGCCGTAATCGTCGTTGCACTAATGATTTTCTTCTCGAAACAACTTGAGAAAAAAAGTGAAACGATGACTCGCAAATTCACCGAGAACTTGAATAAACGAGAGCAAAAGCAATAATGAAGCCCCCCATGATCAGTTATTACCGATTTAACTTGCAGTTAGTGTGATAAATCAATTAATTTTTAACTTTATAATTTTTCAAGTAGATGAAATTCAATTTTAAACAAACCAAATGGAGTTGCTACGTTTTCTTGACACTCGCGACGCTCGGCACCGCTATGTTGAGCAGTTGTGAGGAAGAGAGTATGCAGAAGTACTACGATGACCAGTCGTTGGACGTGCCGTTCCTCTTCACCGACGGGTACCAAGACGAAATTCAGTACCCCTACGAACTTTCAACACCGCTTACCGACTGGC
The DNA here is from genome assembly GCA_937901905.1 of uncultured Porphyromonadaceae bacterium. Taxonomy (GTDB): domain Bacteria; phylum Bacteroidota; class Bacteroidia; order Bacteroidales; family Muribaculaceae; genus Sodaliphilus. The sequence goes on from CALDIF010000002.1 coordinate 8,256, forward strand.
TATCGCTCGTTCGTGACGATGCGAAAGTGTGCAAACTCAGCATCCCCGGCACACACGACAGCATGACAGGCATGGGTTTCTACACCCCTATTGTCAAGTACTTCTCCAACATCATGGCAATCAGCCAGGTATCGACCTTTACCGAGCAGATGTCATGTGGCATTCGTTTCTTCGACTTCCGCCCCGTGGTGGCTATCGACACCCTAGCCAAGACACCCGAAGATCGCCAAATCATGCGCCTCGCCCACGGCTTCACCGAGGTTGATGTAACGCTCGAGGAGGCAATCGACTGGATGCAGCAGTTTCTCAAACAACACCCCACCGAGTTCTTCATCGTCAAGATTCAGGCCGACAACGGCATGGAGAGCCAGCAAAACTGGAATATTCTGCTCAACAAGGTACTCTCGAAGTCCAAGTTTGACGGGCTGTTCATCAAGAGTTGGCACCCCGACATCACCGTGGGCGAGATGCGCGGCAAAATCTTGTGGTTCAGCCGCTATGACCTGCGCCCCACCAATGAAGCGTTCCACTACCCTGTCGCCTATTGCGACTGGCCCGACGAGGATCCCGATGTCGACGAGGAAATTCACCCCGAGCAACAGCGCAGTTGTGCCATCTACAACATGGAAGATGAAAGCATCAAGGCGACACTCTATAAGCAGGACTACTACAAGACAACGACCGAGAAGCGCATGGCAACCAAGATTTCAACCGTGCTTGACATGATGAAGAGCGCACGCGAAGCCACCGCAAGCGACGAGAACATCTGGATTGTGAACCACTGCTCGGCTTACACCGAGGTCTCGGCACGCGGTTACATCACCAACGCATCAAATTTGCACCCCAAGGTAATCGAAGACTTGCTCGCCAACGAGGGCACAGTGGGTATCATGCCTATGGACATGGCGTGCCACGACTACGTGCACTGTATCATCAACGGTGGCACACCCTACACCAGCGACTATCTATACGGCTTCTATCCGCACAGCCAGTCGTTGACGAACCTGCTGGTCATGTCAAATAAGAATTTTTTTAACTAATCAATATGCTTTGTAATCGTTATGAAACAGTTTAGAAATTTTATATCACAGTTTTGCCGCGTGATGGCGGTGACTGCGACGATAGCACTCTTGACACCAGCAATCGGCGCACAAGAGAATAATAACTTGAAACTTCACAGCGAGAACGGCATGCTGAACCACCTTTCGGTAGGTCTCCAGACCGGTCTGGGTGGTGTCGGTGTCGACGTGGCGATGCCCTTGCACCGCATCGTCACCGTGCGTGCCGGCATCGTGGGCAATGCCTTTGGTGACATCAAGTTCAAGGCAATTAATACCGCGAGCCAAATCACACAGTCACAACTAGTTGAGGACGATGCCGTCAAGCGAGCCAAGATGGTCGACAAGGTGGAACTTGCCCTTAAACCTCGCTTCTGGAACGCTTTTATCATGGCTGAGGTTCACCCCTTCCCCACTCCATTCTATTTTTCGGCAGGGCTTTTTGCCGGCAGCCGCACCTTCCTGCACTTCCGCAACACCAACGAAGGTGCCCTGCAATCGCTCTACGATGCCAATCAAAAGGTGGAGGACTACAATGCCATGTTCCACACCAACTATCCGCCCGTGGGACTCAAGTTCGGTGACTATGTGTTCACTGCCGACGAGAACTACAACATCGACGTGAAGATGAAGACATGGACAGTGAAACCATATCTCGGCATCGGTTTCGGTCAAAGCATGGCACAGCATCACCGCCTGAGCGTTGCCGTTGATGCCGGTCTCTTGTTCTGGGGCTCACCCAAATTTGTGCTTAACAACGGCAAGCAAATCAAGTCAACTTCCAAGGAGTCGGGCATCACTCACTTTATCTCGTGGTTCAGTGCTTACCCCATGATACAAGTGCGACTCGCCTACAAGATTTTCTGATACACTCCTACTTGTGACTGTGGTCAACCTCACGGTTTAAAACGTTAATGAAGAAAAATTAACATCACTGCTTTTGCTGTTACCGGCAATTGTGGCTCCCTGACTCGCGACCGGGGCAGACCTACTCACCGAACAAAGCTCGCATCGATTATCTTGACCTCATTCACAATCAGGCCTTGCGCGTCAAGATAGGCAGAAAACTGCGTAAGTCATCTCGACCGGAGGTCGAGCCATTTGTGTAACCCCGTTTGGAGCGCGACAGCGCGACAAGCGGGGCTGTCGTGTCATGCACGGTCGTCGCCCGACGGGCGACTCATCTGCCGGCATACGGCATGAGCAGATGGGTCGGCTTTCAGCCGAC
>CALDIF010000003.1 GCA_937901905.1 uncultured Porphyromonadaceae bacterium
GATCTGTGACGATCCATACACCTCACTCGATTTATCGGCAGTTGACAGCAATGCCGTCAGATGTCCCGATACGCCGACTGCCGAACGCATGGCAGCGATTATCGACAGGGCACGCAGCGAGGGTGATACCGTGGGTGGCGAGGTGACCTGTATAATAAGCGGTGTGCCTGCCGGCGTGGGCAATCCCGTGTTCGGCAAGTTGCATGCCGAGTTGGGCAGCGCGATGTTAAGTATCAATGCCGCCAAAGGGGTGGAGTTCGGCGACGGCTTTGCGCTCGCTCGCGCACGTGGCAGCGAAGTAATGGATTCATTCACTACGATTGACGGCAACATTGCCACTACAGCCAACCATAGCGGAGGCATTCAAGGTGGCATCAGCAATGGCGCGGACATAGTGCTCCGCGTGGCGTTCAAGCCTGTTGCCACATTGATGCGCCCCATCGAAACGATAGACTGCGAGGGAAATGTCGTGACGCTCGAACCACGTGGCAGGCACGACGCGTGTGTGGTGCCGCGCGCTGTGCCTATCGTCGAAGCGATGGCTGCCATTACAATTCTTGACCAACTGTTGTTGAGCAATAAGTATTATTAGGGTTCAGAGTTTCAAGCACGAGCCGAATCCCGACTTTGTTCGAAAGACCATGCAAGCATGTCGGAGACATGCGCCGCTTGGAATTTCGTATATTATCGGCTCTACAAGGCAAACAACCTCGAAGAGGTCGGGCGGGTTGAAAACCCGACTTTGTTCGAAAGACCATGCAAGCATGTCGGAGACATGCGCCGCTTGGTCATGGCAACACCGAAATATATAGTGCCTCGAAGAGGAACTTTTATAATCAACGTCTTGACATCTGAGACACTTTTTGTAACTTTGCAACCTATCAATAAATAACTTAAACAAATCACCCATGAGTGCAGTAAGTGCCCTGTTTCATGTTGTCATCAACACCCATAATAGATTGATGACAATTCCAAACGAAGCCAGCGAGCAGTTATATCGCTACATCACCGCTATCGTTGAGAGCCGTCAATGCAGGTTGTTACGTATTAATGGCATTGAAAATCATGTGCATATCTTACTCGAGATTTCCCCGACAGTCACTTTGAGTGAACTTGTGCGAGACATCAAGCAAGGTAGTAGCAAATGGGCTAAAAATTCCGGCAAATTTCCCAACTTCACGGGTTGGGGAAAGGAATATGGAGCGTTCTCATGCAGCATACATGACAAAGATCGTATCATACGTTACATCATGAAACAAAGAGAACATCATCAGTCACATACCTTCGATGACGAATACAGGCTAATGATTGAACAAGCAGGACTGCAATGGAATGATTATCGGTTGACATGAGTTATTGAAGTTCCTCTACGAGGCACTTCTTCTGCCGTGTTGACCGGACCAAGCGGCGTGGGTCTACGACCCACTTGCATGGTCTTTCGAACAACATCGGCTCTACGAGCCGATTGACCTCTCCGAGGTATCAGATACACTTTATTAAGCACGCTCAAACCGAACATTTGACACAATGAAAAAGTTTGTGACTAACGTAATCACTACAATTCTTGTAATCTCGTTGTTCACGGCATGCAATGGGAATTCGGGACACGACACGATAATCGAAGTCCCCCCCGAACCGACAGACGAAGACACCGCCCTATGGTGGTTGAGCCAAATCCTTAACAGCGATGAAGGTCATGCGATGAGTGCCGGGCAACTGGCAACGTTGCATGAAGAAAACACTAATCGCAGTGTGGCATTTACGGTCAATAAGAGCGACGTGTTGCCTCGAATGGGGGTCTATCGCCATGAGGCGACCGACGGCACCATCGTCTTCAAGCCATACTCCAACGACAAGGACACCGTCATGCCCGTGTGTCAAGCCGACTTTCGCATTGCCGTTTACGACTACGAAACGACGGCACACGATTCGGCAAGCACCATGTGCATACAAAATCGTGGCAAGGGCATACTGGCTATATATCACAATATAGTCAATCACCGTCGGCACGACGGGCAACACGACGATGAGAGCCGAGCCGACGTAAAGCCCGAATATATGGGCGCATTGATGTACGTGTACCCGGGAGCGGACAGTTTGATAATCACTTGGGGTTACGAGGCGTCAAAGCGCGTCTATCACTACGTCAACAACCCTCAAGGCACACATGAATGAAATGTTATAATACGATAAAATGACTCGAGAATTTTCCCACACTTACTATCTTGCTGCCGGGGAGTGTGACGCGCAACGTCGCATGCCGGTAACGTTGTTGGTCGGTCGACTGATAGAGATAGCCTCGTTGCATGCCAACTCATGGGGAGTGGGCTATCGCGACTTGATAACCGACGACTGCGGTTGGGTGTTGTCACGCTTGACAGTAGAAATGCAGTCGACACCCGAGGTAGACCGCGATTACACCATTACCACATGGGTCGAGACCTATAACCGTCATTACTCACAACGATGTTTTGAAGTGACAGACACCGCAACGGGCACCACGCTCGGTTATGCCCGCTCGATTTGGATGGTGCTCGACATCAAGCATCGCACCGCCGTCGATGTCACCCGGCTTGAGAGCCTTCGCGACAAGGCGTGTGACCGTCCCTGCCCCATCGCGCCGCAAAGTCGCTTGTCGCCCATCGCAACGCCGACACGAACTTCAACCTATACAGTGCGTTACACCGACTGTGACTTCTATCGTCACATGAACACCGTGCGCTATGTCGAACTGCTGATGAATCAATTTGACCTGTCGTTTCACGACAACCACACGTTGTCACGCTTGGAATTGACCTTCGTTCGTGAAACACAATACAACACATCGCTCACCGTGCTGATTGACGACAGCGAGGCGAGCGACGTGAAATTGCAGTTGGACGACTCGCAGGGAACAACCCACCTGCGAGCACGCATGATGTTCGGTAATGTGTAACCATCATATTTCGAATTCGAAATATGATGGTTAAAAGGGTAAAATTCCAAACTTAGAGGATTTGCACGGCTCGGTGGTTCTTTACTCCCTGTTCCTTTGTTCCTAAAGTTTTTCGGGGGCAGTGAACTGCCCCCGAAAATTCACTGCCCCCGAAAACGTGAATTATTAATCAAACAACTTGTCGGGATACACACCCGTGGCATGTAGTTCGGCAAACTTGTCGACGACCCCTTGGCGGTCGGCGGCATAGGTCACCCCGAACCACTTGCTCTCGGTGGTGAGTACACTCACGCTTGCGGTGTCCCGCTCCACCATCTCGTTGATGAGCGTGGGTATATAAAATTCCGCCTTGGGCTTGTTGATATTCTCGGCAAGGAATTTCTTGAAATAATCTTCACTGTGGGCAAAGTAGTCGGGAGTGAAGCCCCAGAAGTTCATGCTCACCGGTGTGTCAAAGGCGAGATGTTGCACCGCGTCATTCTCATCGGTGAAAACGATGTCATGAGCCTCATTGTAGCCGATGCTGGTGCGCTCGACCACGCCGGTGAGGTAGCCGTCCTCGGTTTGGCATACACCGCGCGCAACGGTACCGCTCTCACTCATCGTGTTGCCGACCTTGAAGCCCACCATGCTGTATTGTCCGGTGCTGCCCTCGGGTAAGGCTTGCAGCCACGCTGCCATCACCTCAAAACTATTGCGACCGTAGTAGTCATCGCTGTTGATAACAGCGAAAGGCTCGTCAATCACGCTGCGACCCATGAGTACCGCGTGGTTGGTGCCCCACGGCTTGACACGTTCCGCGGGACAAGTAAATCCTTCGGGCAGGTCGTTAATACTCTGAAAAACCACCTCAACGGGAATGTGACCCTCATATTTGGAGAGAATTTTCTCGCGGAAGTCGGCCTCAAAATCCTTGCGAATGACAAACACCACCTTACCGAAACCGCTGTGAATGGCATCGTAGATTGAGTAGTCCATGATAGTCTCTCCATGGGGACCCAGACCGTCGAGTTGTTTAAGACCCCCGTAACGGCTGCCCATACCGGCAGCCAAAACAAATAATGTCGGTTTCATATATGTTATTCGGTTTACTTGGTTTTATTCGGTTTATAAATAGTCGACACTTCTCAAAATCGGGTCGGCAGTGGGTGATTGCGCTCACTACCGTCCGTGATTAGACAGTGTCAAAATCAAAAACTATGGTACGGCAGTACTCCTCGCCGGCGTTAAAAATTTGACGAGGGAATGACGGATGGTGTGGGGCATCGGGAAAACCTTGGCACTCTATCGCCACTGCATCATAGTCGTGATAGACACAACCACCCTTGCCCTCGGGGCTTCCGTTGAGCCAATTACCGGTGTATACCTGCACACCGGGTTGGTCGGAACACACGGTCAAGCGACGACCGCTGTCGGGATCGACAAGGTGGGCATGCCACACACAACCGCCGTCACCGTCAACAACCCAACAGTTGTCGTAGCCTTTGCCGAAGCGCAACGCATCGAAATCGGCATTAATGTCCTGCCCGAGTCGCTTGGGCGAAGTGAAGTCCATCGGAGTGCCGGCTACAGGAGCCTGTTCGCCGGTCGGGATTAGCGTGTCATCGGTGGGCAAATAACGCGAGGCATTAAGTTGCAACGTGTGGTTCAATGCCGTGCCACTGTCGTGACCACCCAAGTTCCAATAAGTGTGGTTGGTGAGATTGATGGCTGTTGTAGCATCGGACTGTGCCTTGATGCACAACGTCAGGCGACAGTCATCAGTCCATGTGTAACGAGCGGTCACGGTGAGCGTGCCGGGATAGTGTTCGTCACCATCGGGGCTGACAAGTGTAAACTCGACCGCGTTATCGTCAATACGCGAGTTCCACACCTTATTTTGAAAACCTTCGGGACCGCCGTGTAACGCGTTGGGACCGTTATTAACAGCCAACTGATATTGTTTGCCCTCAATCACGAGATCACCTCGCGCAATGCGATTGGCATAACGTCCGGGCACCTTACCGGCACAGGGACCGTCGTGAAAATAATCCTCAATGTGTTCGTAACCGAGCACCACGTCGGCAAGTTTCCCCTTGTTGTCGGGGACAACGACACTCACTATACCGGCACCGACGGGCGACAACTTCACATAGGCGCCACGACTGTTCATCAACGTGTACAAGGTGAACACGCCACATGGCGTGTTCACCTGTTCGCTTGTAATCTGTACCGACATATCACTCACACTTTTGAGCACCGTCGCTAATCACCACATCAATCACCACCGGTTCGTGACCGTATTTCTCGTTGAAGCGTTGTTTGGCCTCGGCGATGAAAGCGTCGTACAATTCCTCTTTGACAAGGTTAATCGTACAACCGCCGAAACCGCCACCCATGATGCGACTGCCTGTAACACCGGTTTCGCGGGCTATATCGTTGAGGAAGTCCAACTCCTCACAACTCACCTCATAGTCGGCACTCAAGCCATGATGTGTCTCATACATGCGTGCGCCCACTGTTTCCATGTCACCGCGGTTGAGCGCGTCGCACACGTCAAGCACACGCTGCTTCTCGCCGATGACATAGCGTGCGCGCTTGTAATCCTCGTCACTGACACGATCACGCGCTGCATCAAGCATTTCCATCGTGGCATCGCGCAACGTTTCCACACCCAATGTAGCCGCCACGCGCTCACACGACTCGCGACGCTTGTTATAGGGAGAGTCCACCAACTCATGTTTCACCTTCGAGTCGAGCAATACGAGACGATAACCGTCAGCCTTGAACGGGAAGTATTCGTACTCTAACGAACGGCAGTCAAGACGAATAAGGCAATCCTTCTTGCCGAACACGCTCGCGAATTGATCCATTATACCGCAGTTCACACCGCAGTAGTTATGCTCGGTACTCTGTCCTATCTTGGCAAGTTCGAATTTCTCAATCTTGTTGTCGTTGAACATGTCGTTCATGGCGTAGGCGAAGCACGACTCGAGCGCAGCACTTGACGACAGGCCCGCACCGAGAGGGACATTGCCGGCGAACACCGCATCAAACCCCTTGACTGTGCCGCCACGCTTGATGACTTCGCGACACACACCGAACACGTAGCGTGCCCACTGCTCCTCGGGGGCGTCCTCCTCGCGCAAGCCGAATTCGACATAGGCGTCCATGTCGGCACTGTAGAGGCGCACACGATCGGTGCCGTTGACATTGATTGCCGCTACAATGTAACGGTCAATCGCACCCGGGAAGACAAAACCGCCGTTGTAGTCGGTGTGTTCGCCTATCAAATTGATACGTCCGGCAGAGGCATAAAGCACGCCATCGGTGCCGAAACGCTCTTTAAACAATTTCTTGATTTTCTCTTTCATCGGTTATAGTTTTTAATTGTTAATGGTTTATTCAGCGCACAAAGGTAAGAAATATTCTCAAATAATCAAAGTCGCACACCCTAAAACGGCTAAAACGGCTTGCGGTATTTGTCGGTGCCGTCGGTATCGTTGAGTATACTCAAATAACTCGTGTAACGACTCTCGCTAATGTAACTGTGCTTCACCGCGTCAAGAACGGCACAACCGGGCTCGTGTGTGTGGGTGCAGTTACCGTAGCGGCAATGCTTGCCTTGCTCGAAAATCTCGGGAAAGTAATGTGACACTTGTTCACGCTCGAAGTCTATCGTACCGAAACCTTTTACGCCCGGTGTGTCTATCACGTGTCCCCCACCGGGCAGGTCAAGCATTTCGCTGAATGTCGTGGTGTGCATTCCCGTGTTGTGGGCAACACTCACTTCGCCCACACGCAATGATGCGCCGGGTATGAGGGCGTTAATGAGTGAACTCTTGCCGACACCAGAGTTACCGCTCAACAATGTTGTTTTCCCTTCAAGCAGTTGCCGCAACTCGGCAATGCCCTCACCGGTGACTGTACTGGTAATCATCACCTGATAGCCTATGGTGCGATATAGCAATGCCACCGCGTTCAGTAGTGCTTCGCCGTCATTGTCACCATGCAACAAGTCCGCTTTATTAATAGCGAGCACTGCCGGCACGGTGTAAGCCTCGCAGGTGGCAAGAAAACGATCGATAAACGTTGTGCTTGTTTCGGGTTGTATCAATGTCACGACTAACAAGGCGCGGTCAAGATTGGCTCCGATGATTTGAAATTCGCGTGAGAGATTGCTCGCACGCCTTATAATATAGTTGCGACGCGGGTCCACAGCGGCTATCATCGCCGTGCCGTCGTCCTTGGAGATAAAAGTCACCACATCACCCACAGCAACAGGATTGGTGCAACGCAAGCCCATCAGTCGCATCGCGCCTTTCACGCGACAGTTGACCTCGGCACCGTCATCGGTTCGCACCACATGCCAACTGCCCGTGCTGCGTATTACTACACCTTTCTTCGTCATTAATCTTGCTCCGTTCTCTACACTATTGCAAAGGTAGTAAAATTAGTGCATTGCCGCAAAGGGCGCAAAAAAAATTTGGCACTTGGGGGATTTTTTGTAATTTTGTGTGTTGCATCAGGTATGCACAAGTATCAATGGTGACTTTTAACCGTAAATCAACCATAAACTATCTTAAAATTATTATGAAACTATTGAAGTACCTTACATCGGTTGCAGCATTGGCAACCATGACAAGCGCATTTGCAACCATTCCGCCGGCACCGCCCGAAGTTGCGATTGTTGCAGTCAATGACTCACACAGTCAAATTGATCCCGCCAGTGACAACACCGGTGGTGTGATGCGCCGTCGTGCCATCTATGACTATGTGCGCAGTAAACATCCCAATACTCTCGTTGTTCACTGCGGTGATGCCGTTCAAGGTACCGTGTTTTTCTCGCTCTATGGCGGCGAGGTGGAATATGCCTTGATGGACAGCCTCGGCTACGACATGATAGTGCTCGGCAACCACGAGTTCGA
>CALDIF010000004.1 GCA_937901905.1 uncultured Porphyromonadaceae bacterium
CTTTCTTCATCTTCGAAATGAAGTTGTTGGTTGTCTTATCGGAAGAAGCCATCACTACTTCGTGGTTCAGTAGGGCATTTTTTTCCATAAATCTTTGTTTTGCTGTGCAAAATTAGCAAAACTTTCCAAAAGAATAATTGTTTTGTGGAAAATTCTCCAAATCCAGCGTCATTTCTGTTGTTTTTGGGGGTAATTTCAGTCCATGCAGCCATCAGACCTTTGTAAAATGGCGAAGTCTAGCCGTGGTAAGCATTGTTAGGAGGCGTAGCGGGAACTGTTGCTGCAAAGGTGTACGTCTTTTAATTGAAACAGCTAAACTTTTTAAGGCGAAAATGCTTTTGGCTGCAATATTGTCCTAACCCAACTTTAACGCTGAAATTTATTTTCAGCGATTTTTATAACTCCTAAAATCCGCAACTAATTGTCTCGAAGTCTAGTACATGACAAAAAGCTAAAAATTTAACTCTAATTAACTGATTGTCAAGTAGTTAAGTATTGAATAAGTCCTTGAAAATCAGTAACTTTGTAAAGAAAAACTTCTATTGCTGTCCGATAAAAATAGAATCGGACAGCAATAGAAAAGTTTCGCAAGCCGATAACTTGCGAAACTTTTATGACGTAGATTGAAAGTCCAATCGGTGAGAATCAGTCAACGGGGGGCAAGACAATGAGCGACTTCAGCGGAGTACCGCCAAAGACATTCGCACCCCTATATATTGCGCTGTACTTATAAAGTCCGGGGGCCACGGCATTGCCGTCGAGGTCGGTCAAGTCCCAATTCACAGGGAACGAATCGGTCACCGTTGTCCACACGAGATTGCCGGCGATGTCAAGAACCTTCACACGCACACTCACATCCTCGGTAGAGGGATTGACGAAGTCGAATGACACGTCGGTCGTGGCGGCTCGATCGCTCGCTGTGAGTTCGGCACCCGACACTTCTTGCACGGTGAATGTGATTGAACGTGAGGCTTGATTTCCGTGCAGGTCGTAGGCGGTGAATACAGCCGTGTGGTCACCAATCTCGAGATCAAGGAGCGGATAATCGATTACAGCGCGACGCGAGCCGTCGCTCAATGTCGCCACCGAAGCGATGTCGGCAACCGTAGTCGTGCCGCCATCGATGCTCAGCAACATCTTATTACCCACGCTGTGGGTCTGTACGTTCAAGCCTATATTATCGCTCACCTCGAGGTGTAACGTGGCTGCACTGCTCAACACCGGCAGATCCTCCCGTTCATGACCTATAAACTCCATGGCATTGATAACCGGTGACTCGTCGTCGGTTGTGGCATATGCCTCGTTGAAATTGCCGAAGCGCAACTTGGAGTACGAACCGTTAACCATCTCGGTTGAATTGTCACGATGAGCGTACAGGCTCACTAGCAGCATCATGCTGTTCTGGTTGGTATTGGTCATCACATCGTTGTAACGCGGCAATGTAATGTCGGCACTGAACACACCGGCATTAACGCGACCTGTCAACTCAAGCAACTTGTTGCGAGGATAATAGACGTTAATCGTGTCACGCGTGTTGTCCACACGGTTGTTAACATCGGTCTTGAACGTGCGCTCGCGGTCGTAAATCGTGAACGTTGCGTCGCCGTTAAACGTGTCATCAACATCGGTAGTTCCCGGCTTGAACACTTGCGCCTCGAAGTGCACCGTTTCGAGCGGATAAGCGGTCACATATTTCTGGATTGCGGCGGCATCGTAGGTCTTGACCTTGCTCAGGTTGAACAAGGGCTTGGGATAGTTGATTTGCAGGGCGGGGTCACCCAACAACAGGAAAGCCATTTTGTTCACGTTCTTGGTCGTGCCGAACGAGCGTTTAGCCGCCATGTAAGCATCGCCCAAACGAGGGAATTCACCGGTTTTCTCGTAGGTGAACATGCCACGCATGAACGCGCGATTGAGCGCATCATTGTCGGTGGCATACACTGCACGGCAACTGGTCAGCAATGCGATTGCACCGCCGTCACGCTTGTGGAACATCTGCTCGGCAATACCTTGCACGCCACCGTCGTAGCGCGCCACGTCGCAACATGCCGTTGTCATAATGGGCATGTGCTTGTAACTGTTGGAATTGACATCGGCAACAGTCCACATATGAGCCGTCTTGGTATAAGCGGTCGGTCCGGCATGACCGATATAGGTCATGAAATATTGTCCTTGCTTGAGCAAATCGGCCCAATGTTTTTTAGCCTCACTTGCAGTGCGTGACGTCTCGGCGGACACGTAAGTCTCGGTAGATGAACGGGCGAACTGGTCATTATAAACACGATTAGCCATCATACCGGTATTCAACTCGCCGTCAAGCAATAACTTGCTTTCCTCGGCTTGGAACATGTGAAGGTCGTTGTCACCCGTGTCACAAGCGATTAACAGATTATTGCGCCACACGCCGTAGTCATTGTTGCGCATATACGTCTCCAACTTGTCAACGTCGCCGGTCATCTCGTACAGCGTCGCTCCGGTCATGCGTCCCACACCCAGGCAGAGCAATTCATTGGCCGGCTCGTAGCCCGAGTTATCACCCAACAGCCCGTAGAAGTCATCGCAAGCGTAGGACTCGTCCTCGCGCACACTGGTAGTACTCTCATAGGTAAGCACGACCTCGTCGCGCTTACCTGTGATACCACGGTTATCGTAAGAGCCCGGACCCATAATCAACAAGTAACGGAACTTGGTGTTATCACGATCGTAGAACATCTTACACAGCATGCGAATACCCATCGCATCGGGGGTACCGCTGCTGAACTCGTTGAACACTGCCTGTTGGTCAACCACAAGCACGTCCATGCCGTCCAACTCGCGATGCAAGTCGGCGACACGCTCGGCTTGGGCGAGGAACGGCGTACTTGTAACGATGAGCATATCGGGTGTCGCCGCACCATGAATATTTTGATTTTCAACCGGCTCATACGAAGCAATCGAGTACAACTCACGAGTGGGATCAAACATAACAAACGATGATGTCGTCACCGCACGCTCGGGGACAAAAGCCCAACCGTCGTAGTCGTCCGTCGTGTAAGCCCTAACATTCATCGCAACGGGGGCTGCCGGCGAGTCAACGTTCCATACTCTCACATTGCTCGACGCATCGGGCAGGTAGATAACATCGGTAGTTTGCGGCATCGTGAGGTTAAGAGGCATTTGCCCATTGTCACCCAATTTATTTGAGCGCATGAACGTGACGAGCACGTAGTCGAGATGAGCGGCCTCTGCACGTTGAGACGACGGTGTCTCAATCCACGGATTGACACGCATTACCGGCTCGAACGGACGACTCGTAAACGGCGACATCGTCACGAGCGGACTCGCTTGATTGAAGAAAGTGCTGCCGTCGGAACGCGGATAGATGCGAGCGGCATTGGTCTTGAACGGCACGCTGAACACGGTATCGCCCATCTCAATGTTGGCATTGATATAAGTTGACCCACCCGATGCGAGTACACCGGCCGAGACTTGGACACAAATCGGCTGGCTGCCGGCAATATCGGGCAAAGTACAATCAAGCCACAACTGCTCGTCGGGATCATAACTTGCCGAGGGACTGCTCGCCAGTGTTTCGCCGAGGAAAGTCTTGCCCGACATACCGATATTGATCAAGTCCTGCTCATGATAACTGTAGCCGTAGGATAATGTGCGGACAGTTGACGTAACAGGCGTACGAGTCGACTGTGTCGGGGTCAGCACGCGGCCGGCATCCTCGGTGAGGAAATAATAACCGTTGAGTGAGTAAGGATTAACCGAGCGTTCGAAGTGGGTCGAGTTAACCTCATATTTCAAAGTTATAGCCACGGGACCGACACCATAGAACACCAGTTTGTCATCGACCACAATCGACGGCACCTGCACCAAGTCATCGGTCGCGTTGCCGTCAAGCACCTCGCTAATCACTTTGCCTCCGGTGCCGAATACTCGCACATTATCGGGTGAAGAGAAGCCCATTTGTTGCAATTCCTCGGCAGTAATTTGGTACATTCCCGTGCGTGGCACGGCAATCTTGACCCAACGTCCCGAGGATAGGACTGACGTGGTCGCATATCGCGACACAGGCAATGCCGCAACGGTCACAGCGGTCGCTAATATCATCACCGCCACCAGCATCATTTTGTTGAAAAACTTCTTGGTCAACATATCATCAGTAATATTTAATTATCGCACTTCAATTCATTTAAACCGCTTTGCAACACTCATTGTCGGTGTTGATGCCGCAACTGTGGTGTAGCGCGTTGCCGCCGTTGCCGGCAAGCAATGCACCGCAGGCAGTTCAGCCACCTTGACAAGCACCACATCGCCGGTGCGCAGTGTCATCTGTCGCGAAGCAACAGACATCGCTTTTGGCACATCGTTCCACGGCAGCATAGCCGAGTAGCCCCCCAACGTGGTGACAAGCAAGTTATCGCCCGTAATGCCGTCCACGTCGCTCCATGGAGCCAACTGCACCGCGCCGTCGTGTAAAAGCACTCCGGCACGCACTCCGGACAACATACCACATGGGCTAACCAATAAGGCAAGAGCAACACCGTTGATATACCTCAACGCGAAACACTCTTCCAAAGCCTTGCAAGCACCGCTGACACGAACGGCAAGACACACGCTCACATCGCAACCGCCGGCACAATCGGGCAGATAAGCCACCACGGGTCTGCCTATCAAATCTTCGCGCAACGGAGCACGCTCCACCGCTGTGTCGGGCAGTGTAACAGCCACGCCCTCAACCACATCAACAAGCACAGCCTTCATCAGGTTTCGTCGCTGCTGTTAATGCGGTTATATATCAACGCGAGGTGAGCATAAATCGACGTGTTGACAATGACAACATTGTCGGGCACGGCGATGCGCACCGGCGTGAAGTTCCACAATGCGTTATAACCTGCCGCTACCGCCTCGTCAGCCACCTGCTGTGAAAGTTCGTAGGGCACGGTGAGTATCGCGATGCGTGCATCGGTCTGCGTCCTCACCTCTTGCAGGCGAGACACGTCGTAGATAGGTATGCCGCACACGGTCGTGCCGGTGAGTGAAGGGTTCACATCGAAACCCGCCACAATTTCAAGGCCGTATTGAGCCAAACCGCTGTCGTGCATCAACGCTCCACCGAGGCTGCCGGCACCGATAACCACGGCACGATGACTGCTCGTGAAGTCGAGAAACCCGGTTAGAGCACACTCCAATTCGGCGATATTATACCCCATGCGCGTTTTGCCCTTCACGCCCAAAAAAGACAAGTCTTTGGCAATGCGCGCCGCGTCCACACCGAGGTCGCGTGAGATGCGTGTAGATGACACATACTCCTCGCTGTTTCTCAGCATCTTCACGTAAGCCAGATACCACGGCAAGCGACGCAATGTCGGTTCGGGCAAACGAGGCTTCATCAGAGATATATTGTTCAGGTTGTTATCCATGTTTTGACTTATTTCACTCGCCCGTAACGGCAAGGCGACGCGCCTTGCTCACCTCGCGAGAGCCGTCGATCGACAACGACGCACGATAGACGTAGATGCCACGTGGCACACGCCGTCCGCCGGTATCGTGCAAATCCCACACAACAGGCGCACTCGTGAAGTCGCTGCTACGACCGCTCTGAACATCGGTCCAAACCATACGACCATTGATGTCGTACACCTCGACACGCACCGTCGCCACAGCATCGGGACGATTGTGAGTAATATAGAAACGCGTCTCGTTGACTGCAGGGTTACCCACGGCATAGACATCGACCACCTCGGGGCGCATACCGCTCTTCACCGCAAATTGTATAGTGCGCTCGCTGCTGTTGTTGAACACGTCCCACACGCGCAGACGCAAGGTGTGATTACCCTCGCTCAAATCGCCTAACTGGTAACTTATCAAGCCGGCACCGCCCTCGCCCTCGCGAGTAACATCGGGAGTGTAATAAGACGACACGTCGCCGTAAGTCGTTGTCTCGTCGACCGTGATCGACATGTTGTGACCTATACCGGCTTGCGAAATGTTGATACCGCTGTTGTCACTCACGCGTGCGAGGAACAGAGGCGATGAGTTGACCGCATTGCCGTCGACAAAGTCGCTCGTGTTGTTCAAGCCCATGTAGTTGATAATCGGGGGCACGTCATCACCGCTCACCGTGTCGTCGTAACCGTAAATATAGAAGTCGGTATTGCTGCCTTGAGCCTCGATGCCGGCGGTGCTGTCGTGGGCGTACAGATTGATGAGCGATGGACTGTAATTGTCGTAAGTCGCTTCAATTTCGCTCGGGACGGTCATCTGCAATGTGAATGTACCTGCCGTGACCACAGCCTTGACGACCGACAATTTATTCGGACGGTCAAGGTAGACAAACTCCTTGCCGTCACCGTATCCGTTTGTTATCACGCTTTGCTCGCTGTCGAACAAGGTCGCCACAACCTCACCGTTGAAGTTGCTCAACAAATTACCGCCGTAATCACTCACATGACCGCTCATGGTAATCGTTTGACGAGCCTTGAATACAGGCTTGTCCGTTTCGGACACCTCATTACCGTTGATGCGGTCTATCACCACCTTGCCCGATGGGACAGCCAGTCGCATTGCCGGATCGCCGTAGAGGAAGTAACGGCTGTTATTCGAGTCGCCTTTAACAGCGTTTTTGGTGGTGCGCAACACCTCACCTAACGGACGCACTCGCCCATCGGCCTCGCGCAACATCAGGTTACGACCGAGTGAGCCGGTGAGTACACCATTGTTATTGACAAACGCCAAACGCGGTGTCGTTATCATTGCCGCCACGCCTCCATTGGGATTGTTATACAACAATTCGCCACCCGAAATCACGTCGCTGTCGAAGCGCGCAATCTCGCATGTCGCGGCATACAACACGGGCAGGTGGCTGTAGTAGAACATCGTGTTAAAGTCGGAGCGTTGCACCATGGCATTGCCCGTCATGCCGTTGGGACTCGCGTGACCGATGAAGAACCACATCAGTTGTCCTTCATTAAGTCCGTTATAGAATGCTTCACGTGCAGCGGGATAGACACGTCCGGTACCGCTTGACACGGCAGGGAAAGCATCTATGTAGACGTGGTTGTTCACCATGTCGCTACCACCATGGTCGCGCATACGTTCAATGAACAATTCACTCTGGTGCATGTGAATTCCGGTATCCTCATCGTCGGCGAGATAAATAAAGTTATTTTTCCACACGCCGTAGTCGGGTTCGGTCATGTAGTTGACTGCCTTGTCAACCATGACACGCAGGTCGGCAAGCGAGCGTGCCGGCATGCGCCCGACGGCGATGTCCATGATGAAGCAGTGAAACTCGGGACCGCTATTATCGGCGAGAACACCCAAGCAGTCATCGGTGCAGTACGATGTGTTTTCATAACTGCTCTCCTCGCTTTGCCATAGCAACAAGCGCGGTGTTGTATCGCCTTTCAACTTATCGGTCAACAAGCGGTTGTCATAGGTGGCACCACCCATGAGCAACAAGTAGCGCAGGCTATGACCTTGCTCATCAGTGCCACGATCGTAGAACATCTTGCACAACATGCGATAAGCCATCACATCGGGAGTGCCGCTGCTGAACTCGTTGAACACGAGCGAGTGTGAAAGAACCATCACACGCATCGTGTCGCGTTGTTCATGAACAGTGGCTATGCGTTGTGCTTGCTCCAAATACTCGATAGGAGCAAGAATTATCATGTCGGGGGTTTCGGCGGCATGCAAGTCCTGATTGGCAATCACCGCGACCTGCACGGGGTGAGGCAACGAAGCCGTGGCATCGGGATTAAATGCGATATATTCGCGTGCACCCGCTGCCGGTGCCACAAATGTGGTTGCACCCTCGCTCTCGCTCTCGGTCACGTCAATCGGCTTGCCGGTCACTGTCACGTCCCACACTCGTGTCGCGCGCGACGATGTCAACCGATAAGGTTTACCGGTCGTTGCTTTCTCGTCGGCAAAGGACAGCGGAGTGTCACCCGTTAGAGCGAGAGAACGCTCGTAGTTCACCGTCACGTAGTCCAAACGGGCTATCTTGATATTAGGGACAGTGGCATAGGTCACCGTCCACTTGAGAGAGTTCTCGGTCCCGACATCAACCTTGCGCACATAGGAAGTCGCATAATAATGACGGTGATTCGGATCGGTTATGATGGGGACAGACTCATCGCCTTGAGTGGGCAAACGGCTGTCATTGGCGGTAAATGACAACGAACCTCGTGTTGTAGACGAGCCGGTAGCCACGGCGGTCAACACCGTCACCGGCGTACCTGCCACGTGCCCCGACAAGTCGAAGGTCACCGTTGCCGGACGTGCCGAAATATCCTCACCAAGCAAGTTACGCCCCGTCATACCGGGGTTTACCAATTCATTCTCATGATGAACGCGTGCAGTCGCTGTAGTCGCCGGTTCGATTACCGCAGCCTCAACTTCGGTTGCCGGAACAAGCAAGTCTTCGATCGTAGCATCTTCGGTAACAAAATAATATCCGGCTGTTGAATAGGCGTGTTGCTGCTTGATAAACGGCACGTCGCTCTCGGGTCGGGCAAGCCACGCCGATGGTCCGGCACCGTAAAACACCAACGCTCCCTCTGTGCGCATAACGGGCAACTGCGGCAGGTCATCGGGAATGGTCTCAAGCAACTGTTCGGGCAACATGTGACCACCGTAACCGAAGACACGCAGATTGGCGACACTTCTGAAGCCCCATCGGTGCGCGTCCTCGTCGGTAATGACGTACATTCCGTCATCGGGCACCATCACTTTCACCCAATCACCCGAGCGCAAGCGCGAACTCTCGGCATAGTGTGAGGCATCGAAAGCGGCCACATTCAACGTCAACGAACACACTGCCGTCAATGCAAGTGTTGCGTGCAATATATTGTTATACACTGCTCTGAAAGCGTTCATATATTATAGTCTTTTGTATAATTCAAATTACAAAGGTAGTCAAAATGACCGACCACAGCAACTATAACGGTTGTTAAGACATCATCTTTGTTTTTTTTAACGCTTTGCGCGCGCGTTTATTGTATGTACAGACACACAGTCGCGGCTTCACTCGATGCTCGAGAAGGAGGAGTGAGCCGAGACGTTACAGCACTACCTTGACCGCTCTGCCACCTGCAGTGACAACGTACACACCGTGGGAGAGGTCACACACTCTTGCCACGCCGTCTACCGTTGTCGCGCTCGACACACATCGTCCCGACAGGTCATACACCACCACCCTATCGCCATCTCCGGTAAGCACAACGGTTATCGCCCCATTATCTGCAACGGCAATCAACTCGTTGCCGGCAACATTAACCTCGCCCACACCGGTCACAACGGGATCTTGCATCGCTGCAAGTGCGTCCGCCTTGCCTCCGCCGAAGCGCGCCGGCTTGGCTGCTGTGTACTCGTCTTGTATAGCGGTCGACTTGAGCAACGTTTTCACTTGAGTGGCGTTCAGTTCACCGTTACGCTGAAGCATCAGTGCGACAATGCCCGACACCACAGGTGTTGCCATGGACGTGCCGCTATATTGTCCGTAGTAGTAGTCGGTATCGTCGACGGTGACGAGATTGGCATACCTTGTCGCATCGCTTATCATGCTCTCGCAGTAACGACTGTAAGCGGCGAGCAACACTGTGCCGGGAGCGGTGATAGTGGGGTGCTCTTGTCCGGCGAGATCTGTTCCGTAGGACGAGAAGGAACCCACGTCACCAATCGGCGAATAACTGCTCTGTGTGAACGTGCGCCCGGTCGTGCTCGTGTAGGAATTGGCTCCGATATATGCGCCCACGGTTACCGTTGTCGGTGCACAAGCGAGGTCGCTGACCGAGATTAGGTTATCACCGTCAACAAAGCCTTGCATACCACCGTTACTCGTGAACTGATGGTCGCTCACAAACGGCCATGCGTCGACACTCGTGCCGGCATTGCCGGTGAGTCTCACCGCCAGTCGACAAGAGGTCTTATACTCGCTTGTCAAATCACCCGCTACAATACCCTGCACGGTGTGAGTACCCGATGTGGCATCGGCTCCGGCAGCCATCTGCGCTACGGTAGATGACGTGAAATAGGTGGCAAATGTTTCGTCGTAAAATTCGCTTGACGGGTCGGCAGACAACATGACATATCCGTCGCTCATCTCGGGCAATGAATACACCGTTGCACCCGTTGACAGGTTAATCAACTCCAAACGTCCCGAAAACACCTCACCGTTACGACTCCAAGCGGTCATGCCTGCGTTGACAAACGACACGGTGCCGATGATTGAAGCCACTTGTTCGCCGTCGGCGGTGAAAGTGTGAGACAGGTGCATCTTCTTGTTGCCGTCGTTACCGGTACTCATCACCACGATGCCGCCGTCTTCACTTATCGCATCGACATAACGATTAAATCCGGTTCTCCCGTTGTGAGGACCGTCATTACTGCCGATACTGATGCTTATCACGTACGGCTCGTCAAGTTGCTCGGCGATACTCGCGATATAGAACATGCTGTTGAGAATGTTTGCATCTGTCAGGCTGCTCCCCAAACCGCACAGGACGATGTCGGCTTCGGGAGCCATGCCTCCGAGCCCTTCAACTATCGTTCCCGCCGCTGTACTTGCGGTGTGTGTTCCGTGAGTTGACGTTCCCGTGTCACACGTGAGGGCGGCAATTTCGGCTGCGGTCGTATAATGGCTGCCCGGCAAGGTCTCTCCGCCGAACTCGGGCGCGGTTCCGTCGGTGACTTCGGGTAAATAGACAGCCTTGATGCGACTGTTGCCGTCAGCGTCCTTGAACGCGATGTGGTTGAACTCGAAACCGGTGTCAATCACTCCCACGACGACCCCTTTGCCGGTGTAAGCCCTATCCAGTCCGGTGCCGGCATGCACAGCGTCAACGTTAGTCAACTCGCGCGCAATCAACGTACACGGCTCGACCTGCCGCTCAACCTCGATGCGCCGTACACCACCGAGCATCGACAGGCTTTCAAGCGCAGCAACGGGAACACCGGCAACCACGACATCGCCGGCATGGCTCTCAAGCACGGCACCGTTAGAAGCCAAGTCGGTCGCCATAGCGGCATCATAGTGATCGACAGTAATTATCACATGACAACTGCGTGTTCCTTGCAGTTGGCGAGACTTATGAGCCGACATCGTCATCATCGTCGCCGGTGACAACACGGCAGCGACCGACCACAAGCCGACCGATAACATTAAAGATGCAAGTATTCTTTTCATTTGTACGAACATTTTCGGCAAAGATAATAAAAAAGCTTGTAACTGTAAAAAACTGCCTTGATGTCACAGCCTATTAGTTCGTTTTTTGTACCTTTGCAAATTCAAAACCTTTGTTGGTTAAACTTCACATATCATGATACAACCAATCATAGACGACAATACTATCGAACGCTTGCGCACGGCCATCAACGCGGTTACCACAATGGTCATCACGTGTCACATGGCACCTGACGGTGATGCCATAGGGGCATCGTTGGGTTTGGCTCACGTGCTGCAACGGCTCGGCAAGGACGTCCGTGTCGTCGTGCCCGACATGGTGCCTCGCACATTGTGGTTCTTGCCCGGTATGCGCGATGTTCTCGTGTACACCAAGCACGAAGCCCGGGCACGCGAGGTCATCAATGCGGCCAAAATCATCTTTTGCCTGGATTATAACACGTTCGCGCGAATTGATCGTCTCGCCGACCCTTTACTCGTCAGTCGTGCCACACGAGTGCTCATTGATCACCATCTCGACCCGTCTGACGAATTTGACATCACCGTTTCTGTTCCCGAGGCATCAAGCACGTGTGAGTTAATCTTCAGGGTGCTGTTACAGATGCGTCTGCTCAATCTTATTGACCGACGAGCCGCCACATGCATATACACGGGATTGATGACCGACACCGGCAACTTCACTTACAGCACCGAAAATCCCGAGGTATTCGAAGTTGCCGCGGCTTTGGCACGTCGGCACATCGACACCAAGGCGATATACAACATGGCGATGAACACATTCAGTGCCGACTGCCTGAGATTGCAAGGCTATGCTATAGCCGAGAAAATGCAAGTGTTTGCCGACAAGCATGCCGCTCTAATCACGCTCACTCGCGAGGAATTATTGCGATACAACTACCACCGAGGCGACACCGAAGGGTTAGTAAACAAACCGCTGTCCATTCCGGGTATCACGTGGGTAATGTTTTTGCGAGAAGACCCCGAATTCATCAAGGTTTCATGCAGGTCATCGGGTGACTTCTCGGTGAGTGACATTTGTGAGAAATACTTTAACGGTGGCGGTCACACCAATGCTGCCGGCGGTGATTTTCGCGGCACGATGGACGAGGCGATAGGCATCTTCTACTCTATTCTGTCAGGTGAATACGACACAACAGATGACATCTCAAGGAGCGATAGCGGTGAGGTTTCGGACGAATCCTTATTGTCAACCGACTTGCCGTCAGACCCCGACTTTGTAATCACGGTTGACTGAACACCATGTTTCAAGATGTCGGAGCCACATACCTCACTCCGATACCGGAACGTTGATCCGGTCTTATCACAGCAATGACGAGTTATGAAATTTTGTGAATTTTGTGCCATTCATTTAATTAATCGGAAACAAATCGCTAACTTTGTGGCGTGTTTGCAGTCAAGTGACTACAACACAAACTAACAGTGCAGCCGGTTATCGCAAGTTGCGGTGATTGATGTTGCGGTACTTTATAACAATTTTCCTATGAAACGCAAACATCTGTTTTTTCTCTTGATACTTGCCGTGGCGACCACGCTCGCCTCATGCAGCAACAATGAGTCGTATGCCGATCGTCTCAACAATGAGCGCAACGCGACCAACGCGTTCTTGCGCAACTACCGTGTCATCAATGACATACCCGAAGACTCGGTGTTCGAGACAGGCGACAACGCGCCATTCTATCGCATTGACCCCGAGGGCAATGTGTATATGCAAGTGCTGAATGCAGGCAACCACAAGACCGACGCTGCCACCACCTCGATGCCGGTGTACTTCCGTTATACACGGTACAACATACAGCAATGGTACAGTACGGGACAACTCGTTGCATATAGTGACAATGCCACCGATAATATGAGCGCGTACTCCGCCTACTTCAACTACGACGACTTCACCCTGCCCGTGTCATCACAGTGGGGCTACGGAATACAGATGCCTCTCGATTACCTCGGTGTCGAAGACAGCGAAGTGTGGTTGCTCGTCAAGTCGCAGTACGGCATTCTCAATGAGATCGGGTACGTACAGCCTTTCTTGTATCACATACGCTATTTTCATAGCATGATTTGATATATAGCACCCACGATTAGAACAGATATTGTCACATTGAAACAAAAATACACATGGCACTAATCAAATCCATATCAGGCATTCGAGGCACAATAGGTGGCAAGGCGGGCGATGGTTTGTCGCCGTTGGACATCATCAAGTTTGCTTCGGCTTATGCCACTTTTATTCGTCGCACCACAACTCGCACGAGTAATGTGATAGTGGTCGGACGTGACGCGCGATTAAGCGGTCGCATGGTTCTCAACATCGTCACCGGCGCGCTCACCGGCATGGGTTTCGACGTGGTCAACATCGGTCTTGCCACGACACCGACAACCGAACTGGCTGTCGTGTGGGAAAACGCGTGCGGTGGCATCATCATCACGGCGAGCCATAACCCCAAGCAGTGGAACGCACTCAAGTTGCTTAACGAGCAAGGCGAGTTTCTCAACGATGAGCAAGGTCGCGAGGTGTTGCGCATTGCCGAAGCCGAGGAATTCGACTACGCCGACGTTGACAAGTTGGGACGCGAAATGAAAAATTATACCTATCTGCGTCGTCACATTGACGCTGTGCTGTCATTACCGCTCGTCGATGTTGATGCTATACGCAAAGCCGACTTCACGGTTGCTGTTGATGCGGTCAACAGTGTTGGCGGTGTTGCCATTCCCAAGTTATTGGAGGCCTTGGGTGTCAAACACGTTGAGCGCTTGTATTGTGACCCGACGGGCAACTTCGGTCATACACCCGAACCGATCCCGCAAAACCTCACCGACATTGCCTCATTCATGGCAACCGGCAAGGTCGACGTGGGGTTTGTTGTTGACCCCGACGTGGACCGACTCGCTATCGTGATGGAAAACGGCGAATTTTTCGTTGAGGAGTACACTCTCGTTGCCGTTGCCGACTACGTGTTGTCACACACGCCCGGCTCCACCGTGAGCAACTTGTCTTCCTCTCGAGCACTACACGACATCACCGTGGCACACGGTTGCCAATACACGGCAGCCGCAGTGGGTGAGGTCAATGTCACTACCGAAATGCGACGCACCGGAGCCGTTATCGGCGGCGAGGGAAACGGCGGTGTGATATACCCCGCCCTGCACTACGGTAGGGACGCCCTCGTGGGTGTGGCGTTGTTCCTCTCGTTGTTGGCTCGCAGCGGAAAGAAAGTGAGCGAACTAAAGTTGACTTATCCTCAATATATCATCGTGAAGAATAAAGTGGAACTCACGCCCGACACCGACGTTGATGCCATTCTCGAGAAGGTCAAGCAACGTTTTGCCGGCGAACGATTAACCACGATTGACGGAGTGAAGATTGACTTTGAGGACGGGTGGGTGCATCTACGTCGCAGCAACACCGAGCCCATTATACGCATCTATAGCGAGGCGCACACCGAGCAACGCGCTCAAGAACTCGCAGACGCCGTGATGCAAACTTTGTAAACACTGAGAACAGATTGAAAACAGAATGTCGGTGAGCACTTGCTCACCGACATTCTGTTTTACTGAGTGCCAATCGGATCGGCTCGTCACGACATGATTGATGACTGCATGAGAAGTGAAAAGTCACTCCTCGCTTGATGTTTCACGTTCGTCATGACGCTCGTAGGCCTCAACAATGCGTTGCACGAGATGGTGTCGCACAATATCTTTCTTGCCGAATTCCACTACACCTATACCGGGCACACCCTGTAACACTTGTAATGCGTGAACCAGTCCGCTACGCGTGGTACGTGGCAGGTCTATCTGGGTCACGTCGCCGGTAACTATCATCTTTGAGCCCATACCCAAGCGAGTGAGAAACATCTTGATTTGGTGCATTGATGTGTTTTGTGCCTCATCAAGCACTATTGCCGCGTCGTTGAGAGTGCGACCACGCATAAAGGCCAACGGGGCAATTTGTATCACGTTATTTTCCATATATTCTTTCAACTTGGCAATGGGTATCATATCTTCCAACGCATCGTAAAGCGGTTGCAAGTACGGGTCAATCTTGTCGCGCATGTCACCTGGCAAAAAACCGAGTTTCTCGCCCGCCTCAACAGCGGGACGCGACAAAATGATACGACGCACCTCGCGATTTTTCAATGCCTTGACAGCCATTGCCACCGCCAAATATGTTTTTCCGGTGCCGGCAGGTCCCAAGGCGAAGGTCAAGTCATTCTCGGCTATTGTCTTGACAAGCAACTGCTGGTTGGGCGTACGGGGCGAGATGGGCTTACCGTTAACGCCGTAAACAATCACACCGTCCACCTTGATTTCGCGTGGCGGTGCCCCCTTGACAACATCGATAATGACGTCCTCGGGCAAAGTGTTACGCTCGGCACAGTATCGTTCTAACTGCTTGATTTTTGCCTCAAAGTCGGCTGTTTCCTGTTCATCGCCGATAACTGTAATCACCGTGCCTCGTGCCCCCATGCGCAGTTTCGGGAACAGGTTGCGTATGAGTTGCAAGTTACTGTTGTTTACACCGTAGAACACCACGGGGTCGACACTGTCAATTATTACGTGTCTTTCTATCATCAATCAATGTGGATAAGATAAAGATATAAGAGATATAAGTGGACTCAACAAATCATTTAGTCACATCACTGCCGGTCGCGCACTCTCGCCTTATTTTCTCTTAAGAGTCAGTGTCGCGACAACATATCCGGCAAGACTGTAATTCTTTTCTGAAAATTCCGGAATGTTACGAGCCTTCTCTTTTAAGTCGGAAAAACTGATCATGACTTTTGATAAGATAAATTAATGAATGAAAAACAAACGATTGCTTTAATCGGTATTTTTAAGGTCGTTTCGCTCGCTGAAGTTCGACTTCCGAATGCAAAATTATCAATTTTTCCTGACACTTGCAATTTCATGTGTTTAAACGAGAGTCTGCTGATACAAATCTCAGAATGGCGATTTCCGGCGTGATATAATCAAGAAGACATAAGAAGAACAAAGGGTTTGATTTATCACGATATAATTATAATCGGACTATATAGGTTGACGACAATCTATCCTACAAATGCGCGAGGGAACGTCCGGCATGGTCGTTCCCTCGCGTGAAGTTGTCACTTGAAACGACGATTTCGTCAGAATCGCAAGCCCAAGGTGAGTGATATGCGACTGTTACTGTCCTTGAGACCGGCACCGAGTGCCGGCAACGGATTGTTTTGGAAAGCATAATTTGCGGGAACCGAACGGTATTCTCCGTCACGCTTCTTGTACACGTATGCCAAGTCAGCGTAGAACCCGCCATGATGATAACCCAAGCCGGCAGTGATGTACTGCACACTCTTGTCAAAACTATATGCCGGGCAACTGCCACTGACGATAACGTCCACCTTATCCTCGCGCACTTCTTGCTTGACAGGACTTGTTTGATAACTGTAACCGGCACGCAAACTCACGTCCTTGCTGACTCGGTACTCACCACCGACACGCACGGTGTGACTTGCTTGCAGATAATCCTTTATCTCATCGGTCGCATCGGGATAATTATTAAAGTCCTCATCACCGATACGCATGGTGGAGTTGGCAACGCACTCATATTCCAAATTGATTAATCCGCTCTTGCCCGCAACGATACCCATACTGCCGACAAAATGCCATGGCGTGTTGTAGGTGTACCATACCGAATTGGTGGGCGTTGAACCTTCCTTGGTATAAAGTTCGGTGTTACCGTCGTAGAAAGCAGCCGACACCGTCGTGGTGTAGGTGTCTTTCATCTTGAACCATGTGGGTGTGTGGAATGCCAAACCGAGGCGCAACTCGTTGACCGGTTTATAAATCACACCGGCCTTGAATTTAAAACCGTCACCGACGGTACGCATACCGTCGCTGAAACCGAAAGCCGCGTCACCGTCCATGCCGGCACTGCGCGCCGCGTCCTTATAAATTACGGTGTTGGTCAGCACCTCGCCATAGTACTTGTATGCCTTGTATTCCATCTCGGCGTAGGTAAACCCTATACCCCAATACACCTTGTTGCGGATATTACCGCCAAAGGTGAGGTTGTACTCATCGGAGTGTCCCCACTCCTCGACCTCAAACTCGTTCTCACCGTAGGTACCCTCAACACCCAGTCCCGAATAATCGGCATTGCCGGTCTCGATCATCAAATTGTTGTTATAGGCGAGAATTTGGTTCCAATCGGCACCCGTACTCGAATTATAAGAATTTGTGCTGAGATCGCTTGCCGGCACCGTGGTTGATGTTGCCCAATCGGCAAGATAATTGGTAATTGAGGTGGGAATACCTTTGGCGCCGCCGGCATAACGACGACGGGCACTATACTTGCGGTTATAACTCACTGCCCAGTTGAAATAAGGCATCACGTCGCTGTTAATCCTTAATGCACCCGCATAACCCACTTGGTTGAGTTGCACGCGCGTGCGAGTGAAGTCAGTTCCGTTCACGGTGCTCTTGAGGAACTCGAGACTCGGGGTGACACTCACATCGCTGCTGCGATAGATGCCGATACCGCCCGGGTTGACATTAATTGCACTCAAGTCGCCACCCAAGCCACCCATTGAGCCTGCCATTGACATGAAACGCGATGTACCACGCAATTCTTCGGTGGAATACTGCAACACATCGAAGGTGTATTGTGCACTCGCCACCACAGTGACACCGCCTAACATCATTGCGATTAATAGTTTCTTCATTGCTATATATCGATTCGTCAGTTAATTAATTACAAGTTGACAAGTTAACAAGGTCGTGAGTTTGAACTGTACCTTGTTAACTTGTTTTCCCATCATCAGTGGCGTCTGCCACCACCGCCACCGCTGTGACCACCGCCACCGCTGTGACCGCCACCACCGCTGTGACCACCACTGCTGTAACCGCCACTGCTGCGACTGCTGCCACCGCTGTAACCGCCACTGCTGCGGCTGCTACGACTGCCGCCACTGTAACCGCTACTGCTGCGAGTGCTACTGCCTTGAGTACTACTGCCTCGAGTACTGCTACCTATTGAAGGTCGGCTACTGCGACTGCTGCTACCGATGTTGCCCACTCGCTGTCGTCCGCTCATCGTCGAGCCACCGCCACCGCCACCGCCAATCGAAGGACGAGTGCGCCCGCTCATCGTACCGACTCGCGAAGTTGAACCGCCAACCGAGGGAGAACGATAACCTACACTACCACTGCGTCCGTTGCCTGTACGTCCGCTAACTCCGGGACGGCGATAACCGGGATTGTGAGACACGTCATAGCGTCCGTGATAACCGCCATGGTATCCGTAGTAACCGGGTCCGTGACCGCGATAACCGTAGTAGTGGTGAGGTCCGCCCCATGTCCAACCGGCATGGAAACCGCCATACCAACGATTATGCCACGAGTGCCAACCCCAATAACCGCCGTACCAACGATAGGGCCAAGGAGCATAAGGTCCGTAGTAGGAATAACTCCAATAGGGGTCATACCAACGGTTGTAATAGTAATCCCACGGCTCGTAGTATATCGAACGCCAACGGTAATTCCATGGGTCAACAATGATGTTGACGGTTGTAGCGGTCAATGTATAGTCCTCGGGATTGGTGTAGAGGTATATCAAGTCGTCATCGCCGCTACTTGCCACGATGTCGCTGTTGTAATAACGCTCAATGCGACGCGTGTTGCCGAACAAGTCGGTATCGACAGCCACAGTATCGGTGGTATCGGCGACCGCGTAGTAGTCGTATTCCCCACCACGACGATTATATTCGTCAACATCACGTTCGGCACGGTAATTATTCATAGCCACCGTGACATGACGAGCCGGTATCGTAACTACGGTTGCCCGCTTTACCTTCACCGGTGCGACAACAGTCGACGCATCGCTGCTCCCGTCATAATAGATGTCGTCGTAGTCTTGGGCACTGACATGCAGGGCTGCCATCACGGCTGCTACTCCGACAAGTGTCGAAAATAATCTGTTCATAGTGTCCTCCTTTCGATAAATTAATAAATCTTGTATTTCGTTGTTTAGACTTTGAAATCGGTTTGAGGTTTAATAAAATCGACCGCAATTTAACACTTTATTCCGAATTAAATCGCATTATTCACTTAAAAAAATCTAAATACGGCAAATTTTGTCGCTTTTCGGCAGAGTTTATCTACTCATAAAGGTAGAAATCGTGAACCAATCTCTTGTACCGGTCGCTATGCAACACGAGTTCATCGGCTATCTCAACAACTTGTTCGCGCCCTAACTGCCACAACGAGCGTTTGGGAGGACGCGACACCACAGGTAAAACTGCGGTGTGACGTGCCACATGTAATCCGTTGAGCAGCGCGAGTCGCCTCACCTCGGCATCGTTGTCACGCGGTAGCACCATTGCCAATGTGCCCGAGGGTGTCAACAAGCGACAAGATGTCGACACAAGGACATCGAGAGGCAGAGAATCGGCATGACGCGCGGCACGACGTGACTCGTCTTCAACACGATAGCCGTTGTAGTAAGGTGGGTTACACACAATCAAGTCGTAGGGGTCGGCATCATATTGCGCGAGGGAGCAACACTCGACCGACAAGCGGGCACTCCACGCAGATGCCCCGAAATTGTCCTCTGCCTCACCACACGCCACACGGTCAATGTCAATTGCGTCAACTTTCGCTTCGGGTGAACGCTGGGCTATCATGAGAGCAATAACACCGGTGCCGGTGCCGACATCAAGGACGCGCCTTGCTCCCGACACATCACACCACGCACCCAACAACACGCCATCGGTACCGATGCGCATCGCGGCACGGTCGTTACTCACTGCAAACTGCTTGAACCTGAACATCGGCGGTCACATGCGAGCAGGCACTTCAATGCCCAGCAGACCTAAGGCTCGCTTCAGTGTCCTGCCGACAATACCGCTCAACAACAAGCGCATGCGCTTCACTTCTTCGTCGGGTTCCCTCAAGATGGGACAGTCGTGATAATATTGGTTGTACTCTTTAGCGAGGTCGTAGGCGTAGTTGGCTATCAATGCGGGGCTGTAATTTGCTCCGGCATCGGCTACCGTGTCGGCAAACTCTGCGATGCGCTGCACCAAACCGACCTCTTTATCGCTGAGCACGACTGTAGCGGCAACGTTATTGTCACACTCGACGGCACTCTTGCGCAACAGTGACCGCACTCGAGCGTAAGTGTATTGAATGAACGGACCTGTGTTGCCGTTGAAGTCAATCGATTCCTCGGGATTGAACGTGATATTCTTGCGCGGGTCAACCTTGAGCAAATAATACTTGAGCGCGCCCAAACCGACGATGCGCAATACCTCTTCGCGTTCCTGCCCGGTCATGTCGACCAAGCGTCCGGGTTCTTCACTCTTGGCGCGCGCCGTTTCTATCATGCTGTCCATCAAGTCGTCGGCATCGACAACAGTACCCTCGCGACTCTTCATCTTGCCATTGGGCAATTCCACCATTCCATAGGAGAAGTGAGTCAAATCTTTACCCCATGAGAAACCCAACTTGTCCAACAACAAACTCAACACCTCGAAGTGGTAATTCTGTTCGTTGCCGACCACATATATCATCTTGTCGATAGGATAATCGTCAAAGCGCAGTTTGGCAGTACCGATGTCTTGTGTCATGTACACGCTGGTACCGTCACTGCGCAACAGCAACTTGTGGTCAAGTCCGTCGCCGGTCAAGTCGGCCCACACGCTTCCGTCTTCCTTGCGATAGAACAAGCCGCGCTCGAGCCCCTCAAGCACTTTAGCCTTCCCTACCAGATAGGTTTGGCTCTCATAGTAGATTTTGTCGAAACTCACTCCCATGCGACGATAGGTAACGTCAAAACCGGCATACACCCACTCGTTCATCATTGCCCACAACGAGCGTACACTCTCATCGCCGGCTTCCCACTTGCGCAACATCTCGCGAGCCTCAGCCATCAGCGTACTCTCAGCCTCGGCTTCCTCCTTGCTTTTACCGGCGTTCATCAACTCGGCAAGTTCCGCCTTATAGTGCTTGTCAAACTCCACATAGAAGTCACCGATGAGGTGATCGCCCTTCTTGCCGGTACTCTCGGGAGTCGCTCCATCACCCCACTTGAGCCACGCGAGCATCGACTTGCAGATGTGAATACCGCGATCGTTGACAATATTGGTCTTTACAACACGATTGCCACATGCCTCCAAGATACAAGCGAGACTGTACCCGAGCAGGTTGTTGCGCACATGACCCAGATGTAACGGTTTGTTGGTGTTGGGCGAGGAATACTCAACCATTACCAGCGGACTGTCATCGCTCGCCACGCGTATGCCGTAGTCCTCATCGGCGGCAATGGCAACGAGCACATCGCGCCAATAATCTTGACTGATGACAATGTTGAGAAATCCCTTCACTACGTTGAAACGTTGCACCACAGCGGTGTTGGCAACGAGGTACTCACCCACCTCGGTTGCAGTCACGTCGGGGGCCTTGTGAGACAACTTGGCGAGAGGAAAAGCGACGATGGTCAGGTTACCCTCGAACTCGCGACGCGTAGCCTGCAGTTGTATCTTACTCGCGTCGATTGACGCGCCGTATAACGCTTGCACCGCTTCGACGGTAGCGTCAATAATAATCCTATCTATATTCATGATTAATCGTGCTGTTATTGAGAGCGCAAAATTAATAAAAACAAAATTTGCGCGCAAATTTTGTTTTTTGTAACTTTGCACGATATTATCGAAACATTTAACTATTTATTACATAATCAAGATTAATAAAATGAGAAAGAACATCGTTGCCGGCAACTGGAAAATGAATACAACTGTTGCCGAGGGCGTCGAACTCGCCCACCAAGTCAATGCCGCCGTTGAAGCAGCAACCGACCTCAAGTGTGAAGTCATTGTGGGCGTTCCTTTCACCCACTTGACAGCTGTCAAGCAGGTGCTCACAGCCGTCAACCTCGCTGCCGAGAACTGCGCTGACCACGTGTCGGGAGCCTATACCGGTGAGGTGAGCGCACCCATGGTGGCAAGCACGGGCGCACAATATGTCATTCTCGGTCACAGTGAGCGTCGCGAATATTACAACGAGACAAACGCCATGCTCAAGACCAAGGTAGACCTTGCTCTCGAAGCGGGACTGAAGGTCATCTTTTGCTGTGGCGAGAGCCTCGCACAACGCAAGGACGGTTCCTACTTTGATGTTATCAAGAGCGAACTCACCGAGTCGTTATTCCATCTCACGGCCGAGCAGATGGCAAACATCGTGATCGCTTACGAGCCCATTTGGGCTATCGGCACCGGTGAAACGGCAACCAGCGATCAAGCTGAAGAAATTCATGCCTTCATTCGCGGACTCATCGCCGAGCAATACGGCGCACAAATCGCTGAGGACACCACTATCCTTTACGGTGGCAGTTGCAAGCCGAGTAATGCCCCCGAATTGTTTGCCAAGCCCGATATTGACGGTGGTCTCATCGGCGGAGCTTCGCTCAAAGCCGACTCTTTCATGGGTATCGTGACCGCTTTTTGATGTCGCGAACCGCCTTCTGAAAAACTTTTACTTAACATTCGGGTTTCCCGGGTTGTACGTCCCGGGAAATTCGAATAATTGATAATAATCTATGACGCTTCGCTTCTTGACCTTGCTGTGCATCACTGCAATGGGCTTCGCGGCTGTTGCCGACGAGCCTGCCATTGTAACACGCATCAAGCACGGCGGTAACATCAAAATCAGTGCGCCTGCCGGACTTGCCGAGCGCGATAACTCCGAACTCCGGTCGAAAGAAACGTCAGGTGACAAGAGTGACGAGGATAAGACCGACAGTCGCGAGGAAAACAACAACCCCAAAATACCGACGCGACAAACAGTGCAGTCACGTGGCATGGGATTTCGCATTCAGGTGTGTACCGCCGCGACCAAGCAAGAGGCACAGCAACGTGCTGTGCAAGTCGCGACAAAATTTCCGCATTACCGCACCTACGTCACCTTCAAGAGTCCCACATGGCGACTGCGAGTGGGTGACTTCAAAAACCACGGCAGTGCACAAGACGCGATCAAGAGCCTCAGGGCTACATTCCCGAACTATGCTCAACAGATGAGTGTGGTGCGCGACAAAATCAATAATTGGACAAATGACTGATGCCAAAATACATTTCAATCCCGAACTGGTCGAACGACTCGCCGAGCACTATCGTGCCATAATAGAGATCCTCGGTGAAGACCCCGACAGGGAAGGATTGCTCAAGACTCCCGTGCGTGCCGCCAAGGCGATGCTTGAGAATACATGCGGATACGAACAAGATGCCGCTGCCATCATCCGGAGTGCCATCTTCGAGCATCCGGGGAGCGAGTTGGTTATCGTGCGCGACATCGAATTCTACTCACTGTGTGAGCATCACATCTTACCTTTCTTCGGCACAATGACCGTGGGTTATATTCCCAATGGCAAGATAGTCGGTCTGAGCAAACTCGCTCGCGCCGTTAACACTTTTGCCAGACGGCTACAAGTGCAAGAGCGACTCACTGCCGAGGTGTGCGATGTGCTTACCGAGACACTCGGCAGCAAGGGCGTTATCGTGCGTTGCGAGGCTAAGCACTTGTGCATGAAGATGCGTGGTGTGGAAAATCAGAGCGCAGTCACCGTGACAATGGCTCACAGCGGTGAGTTCAACGATGCGGCACGTCGCGCCGAGTTTCTCAACCTCCTTTGATAACATCGCATCTTAAAACTAACGCGTCGCAAGTGACACTTGCGACGCGTTAGTTTTCACTCTTTGTCAATTCAATCGGCAATGTGAGCGAGGATATATGCCAAAATCACATTCACATCAGCCACATTGACGAGGTCATCGCTGTTCACGTCATACTTCTTGGCTCCGTCACCGTCGGGGTGTAACAGAATTTCGGCAGTAACGACATTGACATCTGCCACATTGACGGCACCGTCACCGTTCACGTCGAACTTATTTCCCCACACGATAGTTACAAAACCGTCTCGCGTGCCGTTAACCTCGGCAAGTGCCAAATAAGCCGTGTTGGCAGGCAACTGCACTCCATCGGCTTCGGGACCGATGAAACGGAACACCTCGGCAAACTTGTCTTCAAGCAAGACAAAATTGAGCAGTCTCCAGTGCTGTTGTTCATCTTCCTCATCGAAATCATATGCCATTACACCGGAACTCACGACAGTAGGCACCGTAGCAGGCACCAACAAGTTATCTGTCAAGAAGTCATCGTAGGGTTCATCAAGTTCATTCCCGATGAGCGCTGTCATCGTGTAACTTTGTCGTGCGGTTCCTTTCAACAAAACACCCACTCCGGCAGGAATGGTTGACGAGGTCAGTTTGACGGCATTAACGGTTTCGGCTTCTTCATTATAATCGGTACAAACAAACGCTTCGAGCCCGACAGGAATGGCAATCGGCTCATCGGCACTAAAGACTGTAAATCCGGTGGGCGGAATGGTCACAGTATACTCGCTGTGATGACGACGCAGGTAGCCACCGGCTCCATAGTGAGCACGTGTCTTGTCGTATGAGGACGCTTTGTAGTGTGTGCCGTCCTCGCCCACCAAGTTGTAACAATCGAGGAACATCATGTCAGAAGCATCCACCGCATCGGTGTTCCACTGCTCGCTCACGAAGATGCTCTCCAACGTGGAACAGGAGGCAAACATGCCGTTCATGTCGGTTACCTTGCGGGTGTCGAAGCCACTGAGGTCAAGCGAACTCAGGTTGCGGCACTGGTAGAACATGGCACGCATGTCGGTCGCCTCGGAGGTGTCAAGGTATTCCAGGCCATCAATCAGGCGCAAGGCGTTGCAGCGGTAGAACCATGCCGCAGTGCTCACCGACTTGACCGAAGCGAACGACGAATCAATGATAACCGAAGTGACATCGTTGACGTTGCCTCCGATGAGCCAATCGGGTATGATACCCTTCTCGCCCACTGTCACGCGCTCACCCGTCGCGACACGTGTCGCCTTGCGGAAGCCCGTCGTGCCAGGCGCGGAGAACATTCCGCCCCGGACAACCGGCGTGGTGGTCACGTAGAAGTGCAGCGAGGAGGTCTCGGCGCAGAACACGGTGGCGGGCGTGGGGTCAATCACGCGGTCGGTGCCGTGACGCAGATAACCGCCCGTGCCGTAATGGGCGTGAGTCTCGCCGATTTCATCATCGTTGTAGGTCGTGCCGTCCTCGCCGACAATCGCCTCGCAGTTCTCGAACATGAAGCCGTCGTCCTCGACAAACGCAGTCGTCCATGTGGAACTGACGTACACGCTCTTGAGGGCGGTGCAATCGCTGAACATGCCGAGCATCGTTGTCACCTTGGACGTGACAAACGTGCTCAAGTCAAGTTCGGTGACACTCGAACATTTTGAGAATAAGTATTGCACGTCGGTCACCGAGCCGAGGGGTACCTATGAGGGACCGTCGTGGGCAAGTACCTTGTCGTATCGTGCCACAGCGGTGAAGATCCTGCCGTCGTTCGCCGCCGTCAAGCCCACGAGCACCAACAACTGGTTCGCGATGTACTATCTGGAGACGCTCGACGGCATCGAGTATCTCGACACGAGCGAGGTGACCGACATGTACGGCATGTTCTCGGATGCCCAACAACTCACCACAATCGACGTGAGCCGGTTTGACACGCGCAACGTGACAAACATGGGATATATGTTCTCGTCCTGCATCAACACGACTCAAATCATCGGCATCGAGAACTTCGACACCGGCAATGTGACAAACATGGGCGGCTTGTTCTACGGCTGCAACTCGCTGGAGAGCCTTGACGTGAGCCGCTGGAACACCGCCCACTCCGTGCGCATGATCGAAATGTTCGCCGGCTGCCACAAGATACCGAGCCTCGACCTGCGCGGTTGGGACACCTCCAACGTGACCACCACCGGCGCGATGTTCAGCTCTTGTATTGCACTCGATGAAATCCTCGGCATCGAGGACCTCGACTTGGCGAGCAATACCTATTTCTCCTATATGTTCGCCGGCTGCGAGTCACTGACTTCGCTCGACTTGAGCGGCTGGGACACATCGAGCGGCATGGCGTCCAACAACATGTTTGACAACTGCACGGCTCTGACCGGTCTCAACGTCTCCGGCTGGGACTTCTCGAGCGTGGACAGCGGCACAAGCTACTACGCCGACTTCTACCGCATGTTCGCCGACTGCACGAGCCTGGGCAGCCTTGACCTGAATTCATGGAGCACTTCGACCGTGAAGAACGTCTCGCAGATGTTCAACGGCTGCACCGGCTTGCAAGCAGTCTTCATCGGCGATGGGTGGGACATGAGTAATGTCACCGACTCCGACAGTATGTTCTACAACTGCAACGCCATCGTCGGCCAGGACGGCACCACCTATGACGAGACCAACATCGATGTCTCCGTGGCACACGCCGACGAGGGCGGCTACCTGCGCAGTGAGACACCGTTCGACGTGTACACGCTCGCCACGGTACTCTCCCTCGACGAGGACGTTGAGTACCACGTGGGTAATGCCCTGCGCGTGGTCAAAATCACCGATGACAAGCAACACGCTTTTGTCACCGACAAGGCAGGCACATGGGCGCGCCTCGACATGGACGCAACGGGCCTCACCGAGGGCGACGCACTGGTTTCCACCGTAGCCACGCTCGACAACGGTACGACAGCACCGGCACTGCGCTCGGTAACGGCGACCGTTACGGGCGACATCATCGATGTCACCGGCTTGATAGCCTCTATTGACCTTGCCGAGGGCTTTGAGATGCCTGTCGCAAACGCTGTTGTCAATGTCACAGGCTGGTACTTCGACGGAATCCTGCGTGGCTGGTCTGATAACAAAGGACAGAGCCTCACACTCGCCACTGACTATGCCGACAATACCGCATTCGAAGACGGCAAGAAGTATACCGTCACCGTTGCTGTCGAACTTAAAGAGCCGTGGAGCGGCGCACCGCGCCGTGCCCGTTCGAGTTACGACTACGACTTCCAAAACCTCATCGGGCAAGTAATTACAGTTGATGCCGTGATTGAAACCGGTGTCAGTGACTTGAATGTAGATACTACGGATAACGATGTGACCTATGACTTACAAGGTCGCCAAGTGAGAGACACCTCACAACCGGGCATCTACATTCGCAACGGTAAGAAATTCATAGTCCGCTAATCGGTTTCCACATTTTTAAAAGGGTGAGTCATAACCAAATTATGGCTCACCCTTTTTTTGCGACCTGTTTTCTCGTAAATCAACGTAAATCGCATCGACCGTGAGGGCGAGACACCTATGTAACCCCATTTGGAGTGCGACTAAAGAGGGTGTGCCGGAATTTTGACACACCCTCCTACATTCACCTGATATCTCACGGTTACTTTGCGCCTACATCTATGCCGGTCAACTTCTTAATCAAATCGATAGGCAATCCTTCGACCTGCATACGCATAGCAATTGCTTGTTGAGCAGTCGCTTCACCCTCGGCTCGACCTTCGGCTCGACCCTCGGCTCGACCTTTTGCTTCACCCTCGGCTCGACCTTTTGCCTCACCTTCGGCGAGTCCTTCGGCACGTCCCATGTCGTAACGACGGTTATACGCATTGATAATCGTCTTCTCGACACTCACATCGTCCCAAAACTTGTCGTAGCCCGCCATCTCGGCCGGTGTGAATGCTGACTCCTCCACTATCTCAATAGCACGGTTCACATTGGGGTCGTCGAGCATCTCCTGAGGCACAACAAGAGTATTCTCGTTAATCTCGGTGAGAAAACGCAACCACAACACCATCATCTTTTTCTCTGAAATAGTGTGAGGCTTGAACTTGGGCAACTCTACAAACACAAGATGTAGACCCTCTATCACACGGTCGGTATACTTTTCATGAACCAAGCGATAATAGTGGTAGAACTCATCGATGTCCCGCTCGAAGATATCATTGACTATATTGAGCGAATAGACCGGATGGAGCAAATCATAGTCCTCGCCTTTCCCCAATTGATTCACATAGGCTTTGGCAGCATTGAACACAACACGGCGTTTGAACTCGGTAGTCCACGACATCTGCATCTCGACAATAAACCGGCGACCGACACGATCCCTGCACTTTACATCGACGATGCTATTCTTGCCGGTGGGCGTGCGAGGCGCCTGCTCCGGTGCCAAATATTCAATGGACCGGATTTCTTCATCGGGTTCCAATGGCAACAGTGCGTTCAGCAGACTGATTACCAAGTCGGGGTGCTCACCGAATATTTTCTTGAAGGTCAAGTCGGCCTTCGGATCCAGATATCTCATGACTTTATCGGTTAAGGGGGTTACTCTACCGCAAAGTTACAACAATTATC
>CALDIF010000005.1 GCA_937901905.1 uncultured Porphyromonadaceae bacterium
TGCCCACGGTGTCGCTGCGCTCCACCGCGGGTTACACAGATTATTCGCCCTTTGGGCACATTCACGCCGATTTACGAGAGAAATAAAC
The DNA here is from genome assembly GCA_937901905.1 of uncultured Porphyromonadaceae bacterium. Classification (GTDB taxonomy): domain Bacteria; phylum Bacteroidota; class Bacteroidia; order Bacteroidales; family Muribaculaceae; genus Sodaliphilus. Next base: position 89 of record CALDIF010000005.1, read on the forward strand.
GAACTGCCAATTTCACGAATTAACCTGATTAATCTGCAAAGTTTACAGAAATTACAGTGACACAAACCCCACGCCACACTCTCACATTAGTCGAGTGTGACGTGGGATCTCATTAGGTCGGGTCACCTGTGGGCGACCATGTGGGGTGTCGCCCACACGCTGATGTTACTGTCCTTGATAGGGCTGCTGATTGTAAGGATCTTGTCCGTAAGGCTGACCCTGGTAGGGTTGTTGAGGCTGTTGTCCCCAAGCCGGTTGCTGCGGCTGACCCTGATAGGGCTGTTGAGGCTGTTGTCCCCAAGCCGGTTGCTGCGGTTGTCCCTGATAGGGCTGTTGAGGCTGTTGATCCCAAGCCGGTTGCTGCGGCTGTCCCTGATAGGGCTGACCTTGATAGGGCTGTTGAACCTGCGGTTGAGGTTGCTGCTGCGGTTGAGGTTGACCATAGAATTGCTGCTGACCTCCGCCGGGCTGATCAGGACCTTGTGGATTGTTCATGTCGTTATCTGCCTTCTTGTTCTTGCCACGCATTGCAAAGTAAACGAGCAGACCCACTGCAATTACAAGCAGCGAGATGCCCAACAACGGGCGGTAGAATATCCATGCGACAGCGATGACGATGAGCGACCATGCTACACCGATGACCCAGCACACGATGTTAACACCGAAGTTCATGATAGTGGCGAGGAACGGAATGACCTTGAGCAAAATTACGAGGAAGTTGAAGATACCCTTGAGACCGCCCACGACGAGCAAGATGCCGACAACACGGAGTATCCATGTTAATATGGAGTTCTCGTCCTTAGCATTTTGCACCATCACCTCGGCAGGTTGATTGCCGTTCTCGATGCGTGAGAAAGTGTAACCGCTCTTGGCAACGTACTCCGCAAATGTGTCGCCTGTCACCTTAGCGATGATAGACACCTGGTTAACAGGACGTATAGCGGTGAAAGTAACGCGCACACTACACACATTCACCCCGTCACCGTACATGATCCGGTTGCCGCTGATGCCATTCTCGGGTACACCTGCCATACCATTGACGTATGCTTCAAAGTCGGCGTCTGATAACACCGCTGTGCTGTCGGCGAAGGTCGGTGTGAGCATCGCCTCCAACTCGTCGCCGTTCGTGGCGAGGGCGGCAGGCTCGGCGGTACCGACTTTCTTGATGAAGAAGTCAGGCAACTTATATGCGCCGAACGTTACGTTCTCGGCAAACAACCTCTGGTCGTCAAACTTGGGCATGTCTCGCCACGACTCGTTAATGCCACGATATTGCGGGTCGTGGAACGATGATGAGTTGATAGGCTCGTCGACCCACTTGAGGTCGTAGGTGTAAGTCACGGTGACTTCCTCACCACCACCCAACTTGTCGTGCTTCTCCTCGTGCTTGTTCTCTTGATACTGCAGATACTCCACGTTGCGATCCAGCATCGTGTAGTTACCTGCAATGGGGAACAAACCGTCCTTGAGCAAGTCGTGAGACACGGCATCGCTCACGGCATGCACAACTTGACCTTCAAATTGAGGGTCAATCGTTTGGGGTGCCGGCATCTCGATGCGCACAGCGTCGGCCTCCTCAATTGCTTTCTCGGTCTTCACCGCACGACCCTCGTTCCAAAACAATAGGACAGTGCCGGCGACAAACATCAGGAAACCCGAGCCGATAGACTTGAACGAGTTGCCCACGCGTGTACCGTAACCGGTTGTGTAAGTTTCGGTATAAGCCATAGTGTTAAAATGTTAAGTTATTAATGATAGATAAGTTATTAATGAATGATAGAATTAGTAAATTCAATATTGCCAATATTCGTATTCATCGCTGATTAACACGAAGTGATCCATCAGTTCGCGGTAAATAGAGTAGTGAGTGCCTTCCATGGAGTTCCAACGGCAGTAAAATTCAAATCCCCGGTCACTCGCTGTCATCGCCATGATTTCGGGCGCATGGGCGAAGAAATCGTCGTCACCGTACCAGTTGGACACGCCGTCTTCTAAATAGCCACGCACATCAAGTGTGGTGGACACCATACCCTCGGCGATGCAGACCACCGAAGCCAGCACGAAGTCATCGCCACGCCGTGGCTTGAACGTCACGGCGTAGAAAGTGCGTTCGGCAGTGGGGCACGAAGCCAACCAATGAGCCTCGGCTATTTGATATCCTTTGAAGTGATGTTCAATAACGGTGCGAACATCGGCATCGGGGCGCTCTATCGGCTCGGGCGATTTCCAGCGGCTGAACTGCAACACGTTGTGATAAGCGAAAAAATCGTGCGGCACGATAAACGGCATTGCCTCGTAGTCTTGGTAACCGCGGAACATCTTGGTCTTGACCGATGGGTCAACAAGCGCGTACACGTGAGCACTCACGCCATTGTTTTGACCGATATAGCGCACGCCGTTAACGTGGGGCTTGAACACCATGCAATCGTACTCCGACGGGTCGCCCACGTCGTCCCACTCAACATCGTGAAACACCGTGTAACGGTTGTTCTTGATGTCGGCAGTGACGAATAACGGGCGATACTTCAGTGTCAAGTCGCTGTTCCAATCAAGGTCGTTAAACTGATTCCACAAGTAATTTATATCCACCCAAAAGGTGTCTTTGTAATCATCGGGAGTAACGGCAACAGTGCGTAACATCGAGGCATTCTCATCGGTGTCATAAACTTCAACGATTGATAAATCGGAGTTGGCGAGCAATAGTTCCGGAATGGTGTCACCTGTCACGTCGCATGTGGCACATTGCATCGCGATGCCATTGTTAGGGTGTTTCTCATTGAAGAAGTTAATCGCTTCGGCAAGGAATTGTGTCAAGCGGACTGCGTCACGGGGATACGCAAGCACACTTGTCATGGCAGACATTGCCACAACAACACCGAGTAGAACTCTATTACTTCTCATTGTTAAAGTTAAAAGTAGTAGTAATTAATTCCGTTTGATGAGAGAAAAATCCCTAAACGCTGCAAAGTTAGTAAAAATATTGTGAAAATCACAAACTTGTACAAACTTCGTGTCTATTCTCACGAATGAAACGGTAGGAAACGGTCTGCATTTGTATTTATGGCGAGTAATTCCCGGGCGAGTTTCTCGGCTGTCTCGCACTCCTGCAACGGCAAGTCCCTATTATTTGAAACTGTTGTGAAAATTTTCGGATAGCGGAGCGGTTTTGCAGGTGAAGTGTTTTTTTTGTACCTTTGCGAGTTGAATTGACAGTTTGACTAATAAACAGACAATCAGATAAGAGATTTATGAGTCTAAAAATTGTAGTTTTAGCAAAGCAAGTACCGGATACGCGTAATGTAGGCAAGGACGCTATGAAAGCCGATGGTACGATCAATCGTGCCGCCCTGCCCGCTATTTTTAATCCCGAAGACTTGAATGCGCTCGAGCAAGCCTTGCAACTCAAGGACGCTCATCCCGGGTCAACCATTACGCTCGTGACAATGGGACTGCCCCGCAGTGCCGAGATGGTGCGTGAGAGTCTCTATCGTGGCGGCGATGGCGGTGTGGTGCTTACCGACCGCCCCCTCGGCGGTGCCGACACGCTCGCGACGAGTTATTCAATCGCACAAGCGATACGTCATCTTGACGGATGCGACATCATTTTGGGCGGTCGTCAAGCGATTGACGGCGATACGGCTCAAGTGGGTCCGCAGGTGGCTGAGAAATTGGGTCTGCCCCAAGTGACTTATGCCGAGAAAGTAACTGTGGCTGACGGAATAGCGACGGTAAAACGTCGTCTCGAGAACGGTTACGAGGTTGTGGAATGTCCGTTGCCGCTGGTTGTTACCGTGACCGGCAGTGCCGATGCTTGTCGTCCTCGCAACGCTCGCTTGGTACAAAAGTACAAGTATGCGGTAACGCCTGCCGAGTGTGCTGCACTTGACGAACGTCGTCAAGCCCTTGTTGCCGCGCGTCCGTGGCTCAACATCACCCAGTGGGGTGTGGCGGATATTGAGGCGGATCCCGAGCAAATAGGTCTCAAAGGGTCGCCCACCAAGGTGAAAACCGTGGTGAATGTCGTTTTCCAAGCCAAGGAGAGCAAGCGCATCGATGGTGCCGACGAGGCAGGTTTGGAAGACCTTGTTAAAGAGTTGATAACCGACCATATCATTGGCTAAACACATTAAAGACTTGCATGACAATGAATGACAAGAATAATCTTATAGTATATTGTGAGGTCGACGGCGGTCGTGTTGCTGATGTCAGCCTTGAATTGCTCACCAAGGGTCGCACTCTCGCCACGGCGCGTGGCATCAAACTTGAGGCACTCGTGATTGGTTCCGGTCTTGCCGGTGTTGAGCAACAACTGTTCCCCTATGGTGTTGACGTGGTGTATAAGATTGACGATGAGCGTCTAAGCCCCTACACATCGTTGCCCCACGCGTCGGCTGTGATTAATCTGTTCCGTGAGATTGAACCGGAAATTTGCCTGATGGGAGCAACAACTATCGGTCGCGACTTGGGTCCGCGCGTATCGTCGTGCCTGCACAGCGGTCTCACCGCCGATTGTACGGCACTTGAGATCGGCGACCACACCGACGCTGTGACCAAGACCGAGTATCACAACTTGTTGTATCAAATACGTCCGGCATTCGGCGGTAATATAGTCGCAACCATTGTCAATCCCGAGCATCGTCCTCAAATGGCGACAGTGCGTGAGGGCGTGATGAAGAAAGAAGTGTTTGACCCTGCCTACAAGGGTGTTGTGGTCGAACTCGATGCCGACAAGTATGTTGCCCCCGAGAGTTACGTGGTGCGCATCATTGAGCGTGAGGTTGAGGCGAGCAAGGTGAATATCAAGAGTGCCCCGATTATCGTTGCCGGCGGTTACGGTGTGGGCAGTAAAGAAAACTTCAACCTTTTGTTTGAGTTGGCTGACGTACTCGGAGGCGAGGTCGGTGCCAGTCGTGCCGCTGTCGATGCCGGTTACATTGAGCACGACCGTCAAATCGGACAAACCGGTGTTACTGTGCGTCCCAAGTTGTATATCGCATGCGGTATTTCGGGTCAAATCCAGCACATTGCCGGTATGAACGAGAGTTCAATCATCATCAGTATCAACAATGATCCCAATGCGCCCATAAACACGATAGCCGACTATGTTATTACCGGTAACCTTGAGGAAGTTATACCGCGTTTGATCAAGTATTACAAGAAGAACAGCAAGTGACAAATACCGTTATTGCGGTCAATATCAATTAATATGGCTAATTTTTACACTGATAATAAAGCATTGCGCTATCACCTCAACCACCCGTTGATGCGCGAAATAGTGACGATGCGCGAACGCGAGTTTTCCCAGAGTGACAAGTTTGACTACGCTCCGCTCGACTTTGAGGACGCGATGGACAGTTATGAGCGTGTCCTCGAGGTGATAGGCGAGATATGCGGTGACATCGTGGCTCCCAATGCCGAGAGTGTCGATACCGAGGGTCCCCACCTTGTTGACGGCAAAGTGCGTTACGCATCTAAGACCTACGAAAACCTCCAAGCATTGGTTCAAGCCGGCTTGATGGGTATCACCCTGCCGAGGCAATACGGCGGACTGAATTTCTCGTTAGTTCCTTACACCATGGCAGCCGACCTCGTGAGTCGTGCCGATGCGAGTTTCGTGAATGTGTGGGGACTTCAAGACTGTGCCGAGACGATCAACGAGTTTGCCAACGACGACCAGCGCGAGCGTTATTTACCTCGTGTCGTTGCCGGCGAAACGATGGCGATGGATCTTACCGAGCCTGATGCAGGCAGTGACTTGCAAGCCGTGATGCTCAAGGCTACTCAAGACGAGGACGGCACATGGCGTTTGAATGGTGTCAAGCGTTTTATCACCAATGGTGACGGCGACATCTCGCTCGTGTTGGCACGAAGCGAGGAGGGCAGTAAGGACGGTCGCGGATTGTCAATGTTTATTTATGACAAGCGCAATGGTGGCATGACCGTGCGTCGCATCGAAAATAAGATGGGTATTCACGGCAGCCCGACGTGTGAACTGGTATTCAAGAATGCTAAAGCAGAGTTGTGCGGTGACCGTCGCATGGGTTTGATAAAGTATGTGATGTCACTGATGAACGGTGCTCGTTTGGGTATCGCGGCGCAAAGCGTCGGTATCAGCGAGAGTGCTTATCGTGAGGCGTTGGAGTATGCCAACAGTCGTGAACAGTTCGGCAAGGCTATCATCAACTTCCCTGCAGTTGCCGAGTTGGTTGCATTGATCAAAGCGAAAACCGATGCCGGTCGTTCGTTGCTGTACGAGTGCACTCGCTTTGTCGACATGTACAAGACCATCGAGGCTATCGGTCGCGAGCGCGCATTGACTATCGAGGAACGTCAGCGTGCCAAGACCTATAAACGTTTGGCTGATGCGTTCACACCACTCGTGAAGGGCATGGGTAGCGAATTCGCCAATCAAAATGCCTACGACTGCGTTCAGGTTCACGGCGGTTCGGGCTTCATGCGCGACTACGCGTGCGAGCGCATTTATCGTGACGCGCGCATTACCAGCATCTATGAGGGTACAACCCAGTTGCAGGTAGTGGCTGCTATCCGTCACATCACAACCGGAACTTACAGTGCTCAAATCAAGGAGTACGCAGCCGGCGAATATAGCGAGGCTGTCGCATCGGAGCGTGCTCGCTTGGAGACGATGACAGCACAGTTTGAGACTGCATTGGAGGCTGTGAAGGCTATCAACGACCCCGAGTATGTCACGTTCCACGCCCGTCGCTTGGTCGAGATGGCGGGACATGTGATAATGGGCTACTTGATGATTTACGATGCCACCAACGAGCCCGACTTGTTCTTGAAGTCGGCAAAGGTGTATGTGAATTACGGTGCGGCTCAAGTGGCGGCTCATGCACAGTTTATCGGCTCGTTCAATCCTGCCGATGTAGAGGCTTATCGTTAAGAGTCGTCGCGTATCTTACAGCTGAAATAGGCGATATATCATCGCTTATTTCGGCTAAAGACCCACTCTTCACTCTATAGCCAACGGATGTAACCATTTCGAGATTGAAATACTCTATCTCGTGAGTTTGAGTTTTTCCCTCTATGGCACCATGTTGAGTGGTATTCGCAAATTTTGCGACTACAACCTCATCGGCTAATTCCTCTTTTAGAGCGTTGTTAATGTGCTTACTGATTGTTTTATAATCACGACCGAATAATGTGGCCAACTGTCCACGAGTCAGCCACAGCATATCGCCATCAATCTTTACTTCAAGTCGGATGGCATTGCTATCGTCTTTGTATATGACAATTTGATTCTCCATTTTCTTTTGCAATTCGAGTATAGGCAATAACAGGTATTAATGGCGTGCCCGACAGTCACTTTCAGTTTGACGGATTCCATACCACTGTTCTTGTTTGCAAAGATAATGTATTTTTTGTGACCGAAACAATTTTGTGTTAGTATTTTGCCTCAACTTGTCGCTCTCTAAATGGGGTAGGCAGATAACTCGCCCTGCCGGCGAGACCATCGTTGATGCCACTTTATATCCTCGAGAGGACTTAACAGTAGTATAGTGAAGATATTGCCTGTTTCAGAGGTATTGGATTTGTGTCGTCTGTCCGTGGGTTTCGCTACTCTTCGCCTACTGTTGATTATCTCATGCCGCGTTTGGACATTCATCTTTCAACGTTAGCGAGAGCGATGGAAACTTATGCCCGGTTTTATCTTCATCTTATGCAGATTATCAGTGTCGGTGAAAATGAATGAGCACCCGAGGTCAATAAACCTTGCCGGTGCTATAACCGAGCCATTGGCTACCGCACCATCGCTTTCAAGACTCACGTCAAGGTTGTGTGTTGACACGAACTTATAGGAAGCCCGGCTTACATGTGCCGATGCCTCGCCGATGGGCAATTTACCGCCGCCGTTGGAACGGCGCAACGCCTCGGTGCGCTCTTTGGAAATGTCAATCTTGAAATCGGCATTGCCGGCAACGTAACCTATATCTTTCATACCTAAAATGACACCGGCTTCGAGCGAGTCGGTGCTAAGGGTACCGGTCATGTACTTGTTTTCATGGTCAAAGTCAACATTGAAGTCCATAGCACCCGTTGCCGTGAATAGGTGACCGCGAAACAGTTGTCGATGCCACAACACGTCGAAACTGCCGGTGTAACGAATGTTTCCTAAAGCATGCAACTGGTACATCATAAACCGCTTGACGGGAAACTGCTTGACTATGACCTCTTTCATGCCGGCGACGACGGTAGCATGTTTCACGTCAAAATGAACTTTGACAGCGTGGCTGTCATGGAGGCTGAGTCCACTCACTGTGCCTGTCGATGCCACTGTCACCTTGTGGTCGGCAGTGTTGACGTGAACTTCGTGAAAGGTTATTTCATCATTGTTGCCGGTCAATCGAGTGCTGAGTTTAAGCGGTAAGGTGAAGTTGCGCAGTGCCGGTGAAAAAGCACGCGCAATATCGCGCAGTTGTACATCGCCCGTGATTGTCGATGTGGAGTAGGATAGCGGTGTGTCGCTACTGTGGTCTCCCAAGCGGATTTCTCCGTCGGCAAATCTCAACTCGGTATTCTTTTGGCGTATTGTGACATCGGACAAGTGTATAACTCGCTTGTAGGCTGTCACAGCACAACGCACATCTTTGAGGTCAATGCCGCTCACGCTATCAAGCGCGGTGCAGCGGTCGAGCGTCAATTCCATTGAGTCGCCGGCGGCATGAAACAAAGTCAAGTGCATGTCGGCGGTGATGTTGAGGTGTCCCGCATCAAAGAAACCGCGGTTAGGACGACCGGTGTTCTTGCGTGGCAGTCGGTTGTCACTATTGATGTTGAGTGCCTTGATGTCGATTGTGTGACTATTCACCATTGCGACTGTTTGCACTGTCGCCTTATATTGAGTGACGACACCGGTTTTACCACGCTTTTGCCATGAGGCAGTAGCATCGTGTAAGGTCGCATCGGCTTTGCCGTCATGAAACGTCAGTTGCCCTTTATCCAACGAGAGTTCATTGTCGTTGTAAGTCACGTGAATGTTGTTAATATCAAGTCGGTTGAAATCAATAGTCAACTTCGGTCCGCCCCGGTGCTCGTTGTCGTTGAGTGCAGTTACGAGAAATTGCCAATTACCTGCAGTGTCACTTTGTGTCTTGATGAGTGTTGCCTTGAGGTCGCGGACATCGGCATTGTTTATCTTCACCTCGCGGTTTAACAGTTGCCACAGGTCAACGTCGGCTGTCAGGCGTCCTATGTGCAGCATTTCTCGTCGGTTTAGGTCGGCAATGTGTGTGCCGTATAAAGCAATATCCATTGATAGGAGCGTTACGCTCACGCTGTCTATCGTCACTTCGGTGCCGAGTCGTTCAGACAGCAGCGATGTCAGTTGTCGAAGCAACTTGTTTTGCACTGTCGATGAGTTGAGCGTGAAGTAGGTACTCACGGGAATTGCTACCAGGAAAGCAAGCGCTATGCAGGTGTATTTTATCGCGTTGACGAGGTTTGTCCGGTTCATATTTGGAATATTGTGTTGCAAAAGTACTAAAACGCTTGTATTTATGAAAATTTAAGTGAGTCCTATAAATTCTGATTCTCATGAATATGTATGCTCAATTTTTAAATATATATGCTCAATTCCAATTATCAAGGTCAACCTCAAGTGTCCCCGTTAACTGTTTCAATAGGTGTCCTTTATCGGGTCAAGATGATGTTGTATGCGAATTTCGGACCAATAATTGTGAAAAGAGAAATTAATGTGTTTAGCGGATTTTTTGTACCTTTGCAACCGATTTTGACGTAATGTACTGTCAGAGAACATTACGGTTTAAAAATTCTAAATGTCGTAAATTGTAACATTAAATTAAATAGAAATGACACAAATTTTGAAGAAGACCGCAGGCGCTGTGGTGCTGTTGTCAGCAAGTCTCTTACTGGGAGGGTGCGGTGGCAAGCAGGAGACCGCCGCTCAACAAGGAGTCGCGCCGGTGAACGTGGAGACTTACACCGTGCAGCAAGGCAGTATTAACTTGAGTGACAGTTATCCGGCAACCATCAAGGGTAAAACCGATGTTGAGGTTCGCCCGCAAATCAGCGGTTTCATCACGCGAGTGCTCGTTGACGAGGGTCAGCGTGTGCGTCGCGGTCAGACCCTGTTCACGATAGACCAAGTGCAGTTGCAGGCTGCCGTGCAACAAGCGACCGCAACAGTGGCTGCCGCTCGCAGTCAAGTTGCGACGGCACAGTTGACTGCCGACAACCAACGGCAACTGCTCGAGAAAAATATCATCAGCAGTTACCAGTATGAAACGGCTGCGTTGCAGTTGCAGGCGGCTCAGGCACAGTTGTCACAAGCCGAGGCGGCACTCACCAGTGCTCGCAAGAACTTGAGTTATGCTAACGTGACGGCTCCCAGCGACGGTGTCGTGGGCAGTATCACACAACGCGAGGGCGCGCTTGCAAGTCCGTCAGGACCGGCGTTGACTACCATCAGTGACAACAGCCAGGTGTATGCCTACTTCTCGCTCAACGAGAAACAGGTAATTGAGATGACCCACGGCGGCGCGTTGAGTCTCGATGCGGCGATACGCAACATGCCACCCGTGCAGTTGCGTTTGAGCGACGGCTCGATTTATGCCAAGACAGGACGTGTGAGCACGGTTGCCGGCTTGCTTGACCAAAGCACGGGTAGTGCAAGCGTGCGTGCGCTTTTCGCCAATGAGAACGGAATGCTTCGCAGTGGAAGTACAGGCGAGATTGTCATTCCCGCCATCACTCAAGATGCCCTGTTAATTCCGCAGAAGGCGACTTACGAGATACAAGATGTCAAGTACGTGTACGTGGTGGGCGACTCGGCAAAGGCTGTGGCAACGCCTATCAAGGTGTTGGCTCAAAACGACGGCGTGAGTTATGTGGTAACCGACGGGCTCAAGGTGGGCGACGTGATTGTCACCGAAGGCTTGGGCACTATCGTGCGTGACGGAACCCTCATCGCAAAGTAATCCAAACCCGTATCATTTTAAACGAGACGAGATGAATCTTAAATTATTTATAAATCGACCGGTGTTGTCAACAGTGATCTCGGTGTTTATCGTGATCCTCGGTTTTATAGGGTTGACAAGTCTGCCGGTTGAGCAATATCCCAATATTGCGCCACCTACAGTGGTCGTGTACACTACTTATCAGGGAGCAAATGCCCAAACGGTGATGAACTCGGTGATACAGCCCCTTGAGGAAAGTATCAACGGTGCATTGAACATGACCTACATGACATCAAGTGCAACCAGTACAGGTAATGCCACTATCACGGTTTACTTTACACAGGGGTATGATCCCGATATGGCGGCGATTGATGTGCAAAATCGTGTGAGTCAGGCACAGAGTCTGCTGCCGAGTGAGGTGACTCGCGTCGGTGTGACCACACGCAAGCGCGAAACGTCAATATTGATGGTGTTTGCTCTTGCCGATACAGCCGGAACTTTTCCGCCGTCATTTGTAGATAACTACATGAACATCAATATTGCGCCCGAGATAAAGCGTGTGCAGGGTGTGGGCGACTTGATGGCGTTCGGTGCCGATTACTCGATGCGCATCTGGCTGCGTCCCGAGAAAATGGCGCAATACGGTTTGATGCCCGCCGATGTAACAGCGGCACTTGCCGACCAGAATATTGAGGCGGCTCCGGGTGCACTGGGTGAGCAAGGCGGTGGCAGTTTCGAGTACTCCCTGAGTTACAAGGGTCGTTTAAGCGAAGCAACCGAGTACGAAAATATTGTAGTGCGTGCCAACGGCAATGATATACTGTATCTCAAAGACGTTGCCGATGTAGAGTTGGATCGATTGACCTACGGTTACCATAATGCCGTGAACGGCAACAAGGGTATCATGTGTGTCGTGTTCCAGTCACCTGGCAGCAACGCGTCCTCGACGATTGACGAGATTTCGGGGCGTCTTGAGGTGATGAAACAGGACTTGCCTCGCGGACTCGAGATTTCTATCCCGATGAACACCAACACGTTCTTGAATGCCTCTATTGCCGAGGTTATCAAGACTCTTGTCGAGGCGTTCATACTCGTGTTCCTCGTGGTTTACATTTTCCTTCAAGACATGCGTTCGACCATCATTCCCGCCATTGCAATTCCGGTGGCTTTGATTGGTGCTTTCGCCCTCTTGTACGCCGCTAACTTTTCCATCAACTTGTTGACTTTGTCGGCATTGGTACTCGCAATCGCCATTGTTGTCGATGATGCCATTATTGTGGTTGAAGCGGTGCATGCCAAACTTGACGAGGGTTATCACAGTGCCCGTCAGGCATCAATTGATGCCATGAGCGAGATTGGTGCCGCCATCGTGTCAATCACGCTTGTGATGATGCTCGTGTTTATCCCGGTGTCGTTCATGCCGGGTACCGAGGGTACATTCTATCGTCAATTCGGTTTGACAATGGCTTTTGCAATCGGCATCAGTGCGATTAACGCTTTGACGCTATCACCTGCCCTATGCGCAATATTCCTCAAACCTCACTCAGGTGAGGCAAACGAGGGCTTCATGGCGCGTTTTCACAATGCGTTCAATGCCGCTTACGATGCGTTGCTCAAGCGTTATCGCAACGTTGTTGCATCGTTGATGAAGTTTAAGGTGTTGACCATGGCGGTGGTTATCCTCACTATAGTGGTGTTGTCGTGGTTGATGAGCACGACAAGCAGCGGTTTTGTCCCCAACGAGGATACCGGCACCGTGATGTGCTCGGTGACAATGCCACCCGCGACATCACAAGAGCGCACACTTAAAGTTGTACACACTATTGACAGTCTCGTGGCAACTATACCCGCCGTTGAGACGCGCTCGATGGTGCAAGGTTACAGTTTCATGGGCGGTCAGGGTAGCAATAACGGTATGTTCATCATCAAACTCAAGGACTGGGACAAGCGCAGCGAGGCGGAGAGCAGTGATGCCATCATCGGTCAATTATACGGCATGGTGGGACAACACGTTAAAGACGGATCGGTCTTGTTCTTCGCGCCGCCAATGATTAGCGGTTACGGCGCGAGCAACGGTTTTGTGGTTGAGTTGCAGGATCGCACCGGCGGTGACATCGGCAAGTTCTTCCAAGTTGAGCAACAGTTCATCGCCGCGCTAAATCAGCGTCCCGAGATCCAGATGGCTTACAGCAGTTTCAATCCGTCATATCCCCAATATATGGTTGATGTCGATGAGGCTAAAGCGAGCAAGGCGGGTATAGGCACGAGCGGTATCTTATCGACCTTACAGGCTTATTACGGAGGTATGTACATCAGCAACTTTAACCGTTTCGGTAAATTGTATCGCGTGATGTTGCAGGCTCCGCCCGAAAGCCGTCTTAACCCCGAGACGCTCAATAGCGTCAAGGTGCGCACAGCAACAGGTATGCAACCGATAACCGACTTTATTACACTCAATCGCGTGTATGCGCCTGCCGCGTTGTCGCGTTTCAATCTCTACAGTTCAATCGAGGTTAACGGTCAGGCCAATCCGCAGTATTCGTCGGGTGAAGCCCTCGCGGCAGTGGACGAGGTGGCAGCACAGGTGTTGCCCCAGGGTTATGCCTACGAGTACTCGGGCTTGAGCCGTGAGGAAGCGAGTGCGTCACCCTATTCGACGGCAATCATCTTCGGGTTGTGCTTGTTGTTCGTGTACTTGATTTTGAGTGCTTTGTACGAGAGTTATGTGTTGCCGTGGTCGGTTATCCTCTCGGTACCGTTCGGCTTGATGGGAACGTTTGTGTTCGCTCGCATGTTCGGTATCAGCAACAATATCTACCTCAAGATCGCACTCATCATGTTGATTGGTTTGCTTGCCAAGAATGCAATTTTGATTGTTGAGTTCGCCCTTGACCGTCGCAAGACGGGCATGAGTATCATCGGTGCCGCCGTCGCCGGTGCCGGAGCGCGTTTGCGTCCTATCTTGATGACCTCGCTCGCGATGATTATCGGTCTGTTGCCGTTGATGTTCGCTTCGGGTGTCGGTGCCAACGGTAACCGTGCTCTCGGCACGGGTGCTGTGGGTGGTATGTTCGTGGGTATGGTGATGCAGTTATTGTTTGTCCCCGTGCTGTTCGCCGTCTTCCAGCGCATTCAAGAGCACTTCAAACCGTTGAAGTGGACCGATACCGACAACAGTGAGGTCGAGCGCGAGATTGCCCAATACAGTCCGGCTGTTGATTAATCCCATGATGAGATTAGAAATTAAGACTATGAACAAAATAATGGTAAAGAATGTTGTTGCAGCGGTGTTGGCGTTGGTGTTGGCGGGCTGTGGCATGTACAAGAAATATGAAACACCGGTCGACGTGTCGCCTGAGATAACCCAATATCATGAGGCAATGTCGGCATCGGTCGACAGCAGTGCTTTGGGCAATCTCCCGTGGCGCGAGGTGTTCACCGACCCCTTGTTGCAAGGCTATATTGAGACTGCCCTCGAAAACAACGTCGATTTGCAGAATGCCAAGCTCAACGTTGACATTGCTCAGGCTCGACTTCAAGGAGCCAAACTCAGTTTCCTGCCGTCGGTGACTTTCGCGCCCAACGGTGCCGGCACCAAACTCGGCAACTACGACATGGACTGGGGCTGGCAGTTGCCGCTCACGGTGAGTTGGCAAGTGGACATTTTCGGCAAATTGACCAACAACAAGCGTAGTGCCGAGAGTGCTGTCGTGCAGAGCGATGCCTATCGTCAAGCCGTGCAGAGCCAAATTGTGGCTGCTGTGGCAAGCACTTACTACACGCTGGTCTCGCTGCACAATCAGTTGGAAATTCTCAATAACACTTGCGAACTGTGGCAACGTTCCATCAAGATGATGGAAGATATGAAACTTGCCGGTCGTTTCACCGAGGTCGCAGTTGTTCAAAGTAAAGCAAATTACGAGAGCGTGCTTGCCAGTATTCCCGACGTTGAGTTGGGAATAACCCAAGCGAGTAACACGATGTCGCTGCTGTTGGCTCAACAACCGCGCCGGTGGCAAGTGAACGCCGGTAGCGTTCTTGACGTTCCGGCATCAATCGAAGCCGGTGTGCCGATGTCATATCTTGCCGCGCGTCCCGATGTGAGAGCCTCGGAACAGGCATTCGCTCAAGCGTATTATGCGACCAACATGGCTCGAGCTAACTTCTATCCGCAGTTGACAATCACCGGCACCGGAGCTTACGGTACCTTGTTAGGCTCAACAATCATAGATCCCGCCAAGTGGTTGCTCAACCTTGCCGGCTCGTTGACAGCCCCGATTTTCGCACGCGGACAAAACATTGCCACGCTCAAGGCAGCCAAGTTGCAGCAGCAACAGGCGTTGAACACGTTTCAATACAGCATATTGAATGCCGCTACCGAGGTTAATAATGCGTTGGCAGACATACGTGCAACGCGCGAGAAAATGGTTCACGTCGACAAACAAGAGAAGTATCTTGAACTCGCTGTGGAGTATAACGAGGACTTGATGAGATTGTCCACTACTACCTATTTAGAGGTAATCAGTGCGCAACAGTCGTTGCTCCAAAGTCGTATGCAACTTGAAAATGTCAAACTTGATAATAATCTCGGGCTCATCACGTTGTATCAAGTGTTGGGTGGCGCCCGTTAGTTAGCGGTGACGTGAGAAAACAGGTCATTCTCTCTAACTTCTCCTCTATAAACAACAGTCTATAAACAATAAACAGTAATTTGTATACAGGTCAGCGACCTGTATACAAATTAAATTAAAGATATAATATGATTTCACCATTAGCACATGTAGATCCTGATGCCGTTATCGGCAAGGACGTAACTATTCATCCGTTTGCCTTTGTCAGTAAAAACACGGTTATAGGCGACGGAGCGGTGATATACCCCTACGCAAGCATTCTCAACGGCACGCGCATCGGCGCTCGCACCAAGGTGTACAATGGAGCCATTGTCGGTGCCGAACCTCAAAGTTTCCATTGGCATGGTGAACCGTCGTTGTGTGTGGTGGGAGAAGACTGCCTTATTCGCGAGCACACAATTATCAATCGCAGCATCTATGAGGGCAAGGCAACCGTCGTGGGCAAAAAATGCTTTGTCATGGCCGAAAGTCACATCATGCACGATGCTGTGATTGACGACTTTGTTGTCGTGGGTAACGGAGTGCAAATTGCAGGTACAGCCCATGTGCGCAGTTACACCATTTTGTCAAGTAACAGTCTCGTCCATGCCGGCAGCGACGTGGGTCGTTGGGTGCTTGTCAAGGGGGGCTGTCGTGTCAACGGTAATGTGCCGCCTTACACCGTTATTGGTCACAATCCGGCAACCTACTGTGGGGTTAACGCTGTCGCTATGCGTCGTGGCGGCAAGATGTCCGATGACGTGATTGATGCCGTTGCCAAGTGTTATCGTCATGTGTACGAGAGCGGTACGAGCGTCTTCAACGCATTGCGTCGCATTGAACTCGACATCGAACCCTGTGCCGAGCGCGACGAGATAGTGGAGTTTATCCGTTCGCACGAGTTGGACGTTGTTGCAGCCGGCGGCCACACGAGCGTGTTTGACTGATGTGTCGCATCGTTGTACTTGACGGTTACGCCTGTGTGGCGGGAGACCTCGACTGGACCGACTTCAAAACCCGTTGTGCCGGCGAGGTGACGATTTATGATCGCACCCTGCCCGGACAAGTGGTTGACCGCGCCCGTGATGCCGAGGTGTTGCTCTCCAATAAGGTTGTTCTAACTGCCGAAATGTTGAGACAAATGCCACACCTGCGCTACATCGGTGTAATGGCGACCGGTTACAACATTCTCGATATAGCCGAGGCTCGCAGTCGTGGCATTGTCGTGACCAACGTGCCTGCCTACAGCACACCGAGCGTTGCCCAACTGACTATTGCACACCTGTTGAACATCACCAATGCGGTGGGGCAATATTCCGCCGAGGCTCACTCCGGCGTGTGGAGCAAATGTGCCGATTTCACCTATTTGAGTGCCCCTGTAATCGAATTGGATGGCAAAGTGATGGGTATAGTGGGTTGCGGTGCTATAGGCAGTCGCGTGGCTGCAATGGCTTCGGCTCTTGGTATGAGCGTTATTGCATTGACAAGTAAACCGCAATCGGCATTGCCCACCGGCATCACGCGTGTCGATAATTTGGATCGGTTGCTCTCGCTCGCCGATGTGGTGAGCCTTCACTGTCCGCTCACCGCCGCGACACGAGGCATGATAGGGGAGCGCGAGTTGGCATTGATGAAGCCCGGTGCAATCCTGCTCAACACGGCGCGCGGACTTCTCGTTGACGAGCGTGCTCTCGCTGCCGCTCTGCACAACGGTCACTTGCTCGCTGCCGGACTTGATGTAATGGCTGTTGAACCTCCACCGACCGACCACCCCTTGCTCGCCGAGCCACGTTGTTTTATCACGCCGCACATCGGTTGGGCAAGCCGCGAGTCACGCGCACGGCTGATGTCTACCGTTACCGATAATGTAGTGGCTTATCTTGCCGGCTCGCCGGTCAATGTTGTCACTTGACCGGCAGTGCAACGTTAAAATTACTTGAAAATTGTGTGAGTGTTTGTTTTATTGAGCCAAAACATGTAAATTTGCGGCATGAAATCGGCTCGACTGCTCATATTGTCGTTGTTAATGGCTTGTGTCGCTGTGGGGACACAGGCTGTTGAGGTGCCTCGTTCGCTCGACTTGACTCGTCGTGTTGAGGTGCAAGCCGACCATAGTGTGCAGGGCGGTGTGGGTCACATTTCTTTCACTGCCGTGGGCAGCGAAACGACGTTTCGCGTGTATTCAATCACCGGACAGTTGGTGCGCGTGGTAAAGGTTCCCGCCGATCAAACGATGACTATCGATGTGCCCAAGGGCTTCTATATTGTCAAGTGTGGTGATCGTTGGTCACGCAAGGTGGTTGTCAAGTGATAATCAACAAGATGATAAAGTGCTTATGAGATGATAACTTATCCGAATGCCAAGATTAATATCGGTCTCCTCATCGTTGATCGTCGCAATGATGGCTATCACGATCTTGAGACCGTTTTTTATCCCATTCCGCTACATGATGTGTTGGAAATAGTGCCGGCGGCAACAGTGTCCTTGACATGTCACGGACGCACGGTTGATTGTCCCGTCGAGCAAAATTTGGTTTTCAAGGCTTGGAAACTGATGCACGACCGCCATGGTGTGCCCGAGTGTGAAATACATCTGTATAAGCACATTCCCGACGGTGCCGGTTTGGGGGGCGGTTCGAGTGACGCGTCGTTTACATTAATGATGTTAAACGAGATGTTTAACGTGGGACTCGACAGTCAAGCCCTTGCCGCGTTGGCGGTTACGCTCGGTGCCGACTGCCCGTTCTTCGTGTACAACAAGCCGATGTTAGCGGGCGGCATCGGCGACAGGTTGACACCGTTGCAGGCGACATTGTCAGGTTATACTATGCTGCTTGTTAAACCGCATGTTCATGTTTCGACGCGTGAGGCTTATGCCGGAGTGTCGTTGATGAGTAAGTATGGCGCGGTGACTCCCGGCACATGGGTCGATGTGGTTGAGGGCGACTATGACCGCACCGTTTTTTACAATTATTTCGACCTTGCCGACTTTGATAAACTTGTCAGTCACGATGTGGCATGTGCCATGTCGGTAACCCCATTGCCGATATTCCTGCGATTGCCCCTGTTTGAGTGGTCGCGATTTGTTGTCAATGAGTTTGAGCGCACGGTGTTTGCCGCTCACCCCGTGTTGACACAAGTCAAGCAGCGTTTGACCGATGCCGGTGCGGTTTATGCCGCGATGACCGGTAGCGGTTCGGCTTTGTACGGAATATTTGACAATGACAATATGGCAGAAAAAGCACGTGAATATTTTACCGATTGCGACACATTTGTCATGAAATTATAAATGTGGCGCGTTGTGTGCAATGCGTGCGTGAATAAATCACACGAACTATGGCAAATAAAGACGATAAAGAGAAACAGGAGTTGGAAGAGCAACTCAGCGGGCAAGATGCTAACGTGTCCGATAATGTCGAAGAAGAAACGATAGAGGTTACCGAAGGTGAGCCGGCTGATGATGTGGCTACCGACCCTGAGCCTGCGTTGACCGAGGAGGAGCGACTTCGCGTTGAGTTGGCCGACCAAAAGAAGGCTTACTTGTTGTTGATGGCCGACTTTGACAATTATCGCAAGCGCACCTTGCGTGAAAAACAAGATATGCTCAAGACGGCTACCGAGCGTGCCATGGGCGAATTGCTGCCCGTTGTCGATGATGTCGAGCGGGCATTGCAAATGATGCAGACTGCGACAGATGTCGATGCCTTGCGCGAGGGCGTGTCGTTGATATATGACAAGTTTGTCAAGTATCTCGCTTCACAGGGTGTGAAACCCATCGAGTCGACCGGTGAAGACTTTGATCCCGATTTTCATGAAGCAATCACGATGTTCCCGGCAACCGACGAGAGCCGGCGCGGCAAGGTGATAGACACCACAACTCGCGGTTACATGATACACGACAAGGTCTTGCGGCACGCCAAAGTTGTTGTAGGACAGTAAAACGTTTCAGTTATGGCAAAACGAGACTATTACGAAATACTCGGTGTTGATCGCAATGTGAGCGCCTCGGACTTGAAGAAGGCTTATCACAAGGCGGCGTTGCAATATCACCCCGACCGCCAGCAGGGGAAGAGCGATGCCGAGAAAAAACAAGCCGAGGAGAAGTTCAAAGAGGCGGCTGAAGCCTACGAGGTACTGAGCGACCCCGACAAACGTGCCCGATATGACCAATACGGTCACGCTGCCTTTGACGGAGCCGGCGGTTTCCAATCGTCGGGCGACATGAGCGACCTGTTGAGGCACTTCGCCGAGATGTTCGGCAGTGCGTCGGGTGGCTTCGGTTTCGGCTTTGACGACTTGTTCGGTGGTGGCGGTGGCAGTCGTTCCACACGTCAACGTCGTGGTAAAGACCTGCTCATACACCTCAACCTGACCCTTGCCGAAATTGCTCACGGAGCCGAGAAGAAACTCAAGATACCTCACAAGGTGTCGTGCCGGGCTTGCCGCGGTACGGGAGCCAAAGACGGCACCGCACTCGAGACATGTCCCACTTGTGGGGGCAATGGAGTGGAGGTGCGTATGCAGCGCACACCGCTCGGCATCATGCAGAGTCAGCAAGTGTGCCACACCTGCGGTGGCAGCGGTAAGCGCATTAAACAACGTTGCACCGAGTGCTACGGCACGGGCTTGCTCCAAAAGGAAGATGTCGTTGATGTTAGTATCCCGGCAGGTGTCGCTACCGGTATGCAACTCACCAAGAAGGGTGCCGGTGACGAGGCTCCCGGAGGTGGTGCGCCCGGCGACCTCTACATCGAGATTGAGGAGATTGCCGATGCCAATTTGCACCGTATTGATGATGACTTGGTCTATAACCTGATGATCGATTTCCCGACAGCGGCGCTCGGCGGAAAAGTTGAAGTGCCCACGGTTGACGGGAAAGTGTTACTTACAATCGATCCCGGCACTCAACCGGGCACCGTATTGCGCCTGCGCGGTAAGGGTATACCTCACTTGAGGGCTTACGGCAACGGTGACCTGCGCGTGAACGTGATGGTTTACGTGCCACAGTCGCTCGATAGTGATGAGCGTGCCGCCGTCGAGCAGTTGTCGCGCGGCACTCATGCACGCCCCGGAGAGGGCGTGAAAAAGACTCTTTTCTCGAGACTCAAACATCTGTTCGATAAGTAAATTCGCCGGTTGTCGGTTATTATGTCGCGTCGTGACCGCAAGGGCAATGTGCCTCATGATAATAATCGCGCCTCGTTATTCACCGTGCGCGAGTCGATGCCGTTACTCGACCTGGTGATGAAGTTGCTTGACGGTATCAGTCGCAACAAGGCAAAGTCACTCTTGAGCCACGGTGCCGTGAGTGTTGACGGACGTGTAGCCACACATGTGGACTTCGTGGTGTCCGAAGGTTCAACAGTGCTTATCTCTCGCGGTAAACCGTCGGCTGCCGACAGCAGCCCTCATTATAACATAGTCTATGAGGACCGTTGGCTCATCGTTGTCGACAAGGCAGAGGGCGTTCTCTCAATGCCCGTCGGCGCACATAGTCTCAACATGAAGTCGCTGCTCGATCGTTATCTCGCTGCGAAAGGTTCGCGATGTACTGCTCATGTGGTTCATCGGCTCGATTGTCGCACATCAGGACTGATGATGTATGCCAAGAGTACTCCCATTCAGCAGCAGATGCAAGATAATTGGCACGAGAGGGTGTTTGATCGCCGTTATGTTGCTGTGGTTGAGGGCGTGCCGGTCGATGACGAGGGTGTCGTGGAAAGTTACTTGCGTGACACGCGCTCAATGACTGTGGTTAGCACGCGCGAACAGGTACCCGGTTCGCGATTTGCTTCAACGTCATGGCGTGTATTGGAGCGTGGGGAGCATCGCGCGCTTGTCGAGTTGAGATTGGCAACGGGACGTAAGAACCAAATTCGCGTACACATGGCTGAAATAGGTCACCCTGTTGTCGGTGACGGCAAGTACGGCACGCAAGATGACCCCGGCAGTCGCTTGTGCCTGCATGCCTGCGTGCTGGCATTTACCCACCCCGTTACCGGCGAGCAAATGTCGTTTGACACACCCATTCCGGCACATTTTTACCGCAGTTTATCACATCGTAACGACTGACACGCTCACGTGTCGTCACAACGTGTTATAAACCACTCTCACACGTTTGCCCACAGGCACCGACAACGTGGAGAGTGATTTTGCTGTGTCTTGTAAGTTCAATGACAACTCTCCTTCTTGATAATCATCGGGTACGATGACCACAGGCGAGTCAATGTATCTGACATCGGCTTGCTCGGTCTCAAAGGGTTCACAACTCACCAGTCGTCCCTCGTTGTCAATGGTGGTGACGTGATTGATGAGTACTCGTGACACTCCGGCAACGATGGTGTAATTAGCGATAAAACGTGTCATCGTGAGCGACTGACCTTGCGGTGTGAGGAGATATAGTTATATTGCTTTGAGTCGAGACGAGTGCGAAGCAAACACAGGCTGTCGATATATCCGACCCCCACCGGCTCGGTGCTGTTATATGCGATATATCCGTGAATGCGCCGCGGTTTCTCAGTTGAGTCGGTTTGGATTGCAATGCGTGTCCACCCGTTGTAATTGGTCGTGCGTGTCATGAAGTGGGTCGTGCCGTCGTTATAATCGGCTGCAAGCATGATGCACAAGCGCGAGTTTTGGGTCAGATACTTGAAGATGAGTTCATAGCGGTCGCCCGGCTCGGGATCGCGATCGTCAAGGGCCTCGAAATTGAAGTAGGTGAACTGTCCTTGTGTCGGCGCGAGTACCAGGATGCGCTCGGGTGCCGCCCACAAGTCGGCAGTGTCGCCCACGCTGGCGTAACGCTTGGGACCGTGTGACTCGCCGTTGTAGGGTTTGTCATTAGGAATGGAGACACCGTGTTTCTCAAGTCGTTCAACCGTGCGGTCGAGCACATCGTGATAAACCTCCATGTTGTGGGCGTACCACACCAGTGACGAGTCATAGTCACGCATTGTAAATCCGTGCTGTTCCACGGCACTCTGTTTCAGCGCGAGACGGGCACTGTCGGTTGTGAATTCCGAAGCGTTAAGTTCAATGTAGGCATCGGCGAGCAACATGTCGGTCATGATGGCAGACATGTCGTCCTCGTTGATAATGCCTCGCGGAGTCTTGCCACAAGCCGCGAGCAACAAGCACCCCACGAGTAGGCTTACTATTGACTTACGGCTGCTCATCATTGCCGAGGTTGCGAGCGTAAAACAATATAAGCACGGCAACACTCACGGTGAGTGCGGCATCGGCAATATTGAAAACGGGTTGGAAGAAAATGAAATGCTCTCCGCCTATCCACGGCAACCATTCGGGCCAGTCCCACGAGGCAAGGGGAAAGTATAACATGTCAACGACACGACCGTAGAACCATGGCGCATACCCGCCTGCCGCAGGAAAAGCCTCGGCAATGTGGGTAAATGAGGACGCGTCGAACAATCGCCCGTAGAAGATGCAGTCAATGACATTGCCGGCGGCACCGGCAGTGATGCCGGCAATGCAAGCCACATAACCGCGTGGCACCGTTGCCGCGTGGCGCAGACGATACAAGTACCACGTGAAGGCAATCACCGCAATGATGCGAAAGCAGGTCAAAAACAGTTTGCCTCCCAGTTCCCAACCGAATGCCATGCCGTTGTTCTCGATGAATTGTATCTTGAACCACGAGAACACATCGTAGGACTCGCCGTAGTAGAAGTGGGTTTTCACCCACACCTTCACAGCCTGGTCAAGCAAGATGACGACAACTATAATGAGCGACGCGAGTGCACCGTTCGACAATTTTCTATTGCTCATATTGTGACCTTGACGGGTTAATCAACGGTGTCGCTGCCGTTCCTCAATTTCCTTGCCCTCAATGGACAGTGTGGCATGGGGTACGGCGCGCAATCGTCCCTTGGGTATCAACTTGCCTGTGATGCGACATACACCATAGGTCTTGTTCTCAATGCGAACAAGGGCTCCCTTGAGTTTCTTGATGAACACTTGTTGACGTTGCACCTGCAAGGCGGCATCTTCCTTTTCACGCGTTGTCGCGCCCTCCTCGAGCATTTTGAATGTGGGATTGCTGTCATCAACACGCAATTTCTCGGCATAGTGGTCGAGCAAGGCTTGTGCCTCTTCAAGTTGCTTGAGTATCAACTCCTTAAACTCTTGTAACTCCTCGTCGGAGTATCTGACTTGTTGTTCAGCCATGGCGTTGTATTTAATTGTCGTTGTTATTACGCTTTATACATGACCACTCGCAGCGACCACCCGTCCATGTCCAGCAGGTTCATGTTGGGCGTGTCGTCGGTCAACGGGGCAGTGGTGATAGCGGTGGCAAGCACTTGCGAGGCTATCATGTCACCATGCTCGTTGAGTACACCGGTGATGCGCTCGTCGTTGTCGACCGTGAGCGTTATCTTGTCGGTTATCTCAAGGTCTGTTGCCTTACGCAAGTTTTGTATGCGATTAACCAGTTCGCGGGCGACACCCTCGCGCTGCAACGCGTCGGTGACGGTGATGTCGAGTGCCACGGTGAGCGTGCCGTCATTAGCGACGAGCCACCCGGGAATGTCCTCGCTGTACACTTCCACGTCGGCAAGGTCGACCGTGATCGAATTGCCGTCCACGACGAGCGCGACGTGACCGTCACGTTCGAGCGTGTTTATGTCGGTCTGCTCCATCTGTGTCAGTGCGGCTGCGATACCTTTCATTAACTTGCCGAACTTGGGTCCCAATTTCTTGAAATCGGGTTTGACACGCTTGACCAGTACACCACTGTCGCCACTCACCAAATTCACTTCCTTGACGTTGACCTCGGTCTTCACGAGATCGGCAATCGCTTCGAGGCGTACACGTGAGGCATTGTCCATGACGGGCACCATGATGGCGCGCAGCGGTTGTCTCACCTTGAGGTCACTCTTGCGACGCAATGCAAGCACCATCGATGTCAGTTCTTGCGCCATGTGCATGCGAGCCTCCAACTCGTTGTCAATGAGAGAGGTGTCGGCATCGGGGTATGCGGCAAGATGAACCGAACGGGTCTCGTCTTGGGTCAGGTCACGGTATAGCATGTCGGCGTAGAACGGTGCCACCGGAGCCATGAGCAGCGATACTTTGAGCAAACACTCGTGCAGGGTCTGATAGGCGGCGAGTTTGTCTGTCGTCATTTCGCCTGCCCAGTAGCGACGGCGATTGAGTCGCACGTACCAGTTGCTCAAGTGGTCGCTCACAAACTCGCTGATGGCGCGTGCAGCGCGCGTCGTCTCATAGTCATCGAGGTCGGCGCGTACCGACGCTATCAAACTGTTAAGTTTGCTGATTATCCAGCGGTCTATCTCGGGACGCTCGGCAACGGGCACTGCCTTGTCGTCGAGCGAGAAACCGTCAACGTTGGCATAGAGAGTAAAGAACGAGTAGGTGTTTTGCAACGTGCCGAAGAACTTGTTGATTACTTCGGTCACGCCCTCGTCGTTATACTTGAGGTTTTCCCAGGGTACGGTATTGGTCACCATGTACCAGCGCAGGGGGTCGATGCCGTGTTGTTGAATTGCTTCAAACGGATTGACCGTGTTGCCCTTGCGCTTGCTCATTTTCTCGCCGTTGCGGTCAAGAACGAGACCATTGGAAATTACACTGCGGAAAGCGACACTGTCGCACACCATGGTGCTGATGGCATGCAGCGTGAAGAACCAACCGCGTGTTTGGTCGACACCCTCGGCAATGAAGTCGGCGGGGAAGAAACTGCCTGCGTTGACCGCCTCGGCGTTCTCGAACGGGTAGTGCAGTTGGGCGTAAGGCATTGCACCGCTGTCAAACCACACGTCAATCAAGTCGGGCTCGCGACGCATGGGAGCACCGGTGTCGCTCACCAGAACGATGTTGTCGACATCGGGACGGTGAAGGTCAATGCGCTCATAGTTCTCATCGCTGTAGTCGCCGGGCACAAATCCCGCATCGCGGTAGGGGTTGGAACTCATTACACCGGCAGCGACAGCCTTGTCAATCTCCTCGTATAACTCGGCTATTGAGCCTATGCACTTCAATTCGCCGGTTTCGCTGCGCCAAATGGGCAATGGAGTGCCCCAATAGCGGCTGCGACTCAAGTTCCAATCGTTCAGGTTTTCCAACCATTTGCCGAAGCGTCCCGTACCGGTGTGCTCGGGCTTCCAATGTATGCTTTTGTTGAGTTCCACCATGCGGTCGCGACACGCGGTGCTGCGAATGAACCAACTGTCCAACGGGTAGTACAGCACGGGCTTGTCGGTGCGCCAGCAGTGGGGGTAATTGTGTATATGTTTCTCGAGCCTGAACGCGGTGCCATCGCCTTTCATGCGGATACACATGTAGATGTTGAGATCTTCATCGAGTGTAGCGGCTCTCTCATCGTACACGTTGTCGACGGTGTACTTGGGGTCGTAGGCATTCTTAACATAGCGACCGGCATACTCGCCGTAAAGTTCCATGTCGACGAAGCGAGCGAGGAAGTCGGGGTCGATGTCCTCGGGTTTGTAATACTTCCCGGTAAAGTCGACCATGGGACGAGTTTCGCCGGCCTTGTTAACAATGAACAACGAGGGTACACCGGCGGCACGTGCCACGGCAGCATCATCGGCACCGAACGTTGGCGCGATGTGTACGATACCCGTACCGTCCTCGGTGGTGACATAGTCGCCCGGAATGACGCGGAATGCACGGTCTTCACGCGAAACCACCGTGCCGTCATCGAGTTTTTCAACCGGCTTTACCCACGGGAATAACTGACGGTAGCGCATGCCGACCAATTCTGTGCCGGTGAAGTGAGCCACAACACGATAGGGTAGCACTTTGCCACCGGCTGTGTATTTCATGGGCTTTTCGGCACCCTCGGGCTTGAAGTGACTGTTGAGCAATGTAGCGGCAAGAATGTAGGTAGCCGGAGCACCGGTATAGGGGTTGAAACTCTCAACCGCCACATACTCGATCTTGGGACCGATGCACAACGCGGTGTTGCTCGGTAATGTCCACGGTGTAGTGGTCCATGCCAATATCTTGATTTCGGCAAATTGAGGGTCAACGGCTGCAAGCACCCGCTTGACGACAGGGTGCTCGTCGTTGATTACACTGAACTGTGCCACGGCGGTCTGATCTTTCACATCGCGGTAACAACCCGGCATATTCAACTCGTGGCTGCTAAGTCCCGTGCCTGCTGCAGGCGAGTAGGGTTGTATGGTATATCCCTTGTACAACAATCCCTTGTCAAACAGTTGGCGCAGCAACCACCACAGTGTCTCGATGTAACTGTTTTTATAGGTGATGTACGGGTCGTTGAGGTCAACCCAATATCCCATGCGACGTGTGAGGTCGGTCCATTGGTCGGTGTATTTCATCACAGCACGGCGACACGCGGCATTATAGTCGGCAACGCTGATGCTGTGACCGATGTCCTCCTTGGTGATGCCTAACTCTTTTTCCACACCCAATTCGACGGGCAAGCCATGTGTGTCCCAACCGGCCTTGCGGCGCACCTGGAAACCTAGCATGGTTTTATAGCGACAGATAACGTCTTTGATGGTGCGCCCCATTACATGGTGAATACCGGGTTTGCCGTTGGCACTTGGGGGACCCTCATAGAACACGAACGACGGCGCGCCCTCGCGCTCGGCTATGCTACGGGTGAAGACATCTTCCGAGTCCCACCAGTGCAACACCTCGTCGCCCACATCGGTCATAGACAATTTTTTACGTTCGGTAAATTTCTTCATATATAGTCTAATACTTTGATACAGAGTGTTTTTGTTTAAAATCCGTCGTCGACGGGTAAATTATTTCGCAAATTTACAAAAACTAATTTTGCTATGCAAATGCCTCTCACCATTATGAGTTATCAGTTTTCAAGTTTAGTTCAGGGTCATTTTGAGTTTAAAGAATAATATCGTTGTTAGGTGTTTCATTGTTGTCGGGCGTTGCGTTGAGAGACACGTCGCCCGATTTTTATCCTTTGGTAAAAAGTAATTAACAACCGGGGTCTATATCGGAAAATTCCATTATCTTTGCAGTTGCGAAAGGGCGAAAAACGTCAAATTATTTGTGCAATTCATTATGGCAGACCGCTTAACCAAAGAACAACGGCATCGTTGCATGAGCCGAATTAAAGGTCGTGACACGAAGCCGGAAATTAAGGTTAGAAAAGCATTGTGGAATGCCGGTTTCAGGTATCGCTTAAATTCTAAGAAATTACCGGGCAAACCCGACATTGTCTTGCCTAAATATAAGACAGTTGTTTTCGTTCATGGCTGTTTTTGGCATGGTCACACTTGCAAATATGCAAAATTGCCTACCACAAACGCCGAATACTCAGAATACAGAATAATTGTGTAAATAACTTATCTAATGGCAAATTCCATTCAAATATCACAGGCAGTTGGTGCAATTAAAAGCGCAATTCTTCGAAGCCAAGAATATGCACTGCGGATCACAAATCAAAGTCAGTTAGCATTATATTATGCAATAGGCAAATATGTATCAAATAATTCTCGCAAAGGTTACTGGGGAAAAGGGGCATTAGAGGCTATTAGTCAACAACTTAGTCTGGAAATGCCTGGCTTAAGGGGCTTTTCTGAAAGAAATCTTAAGAATATGCGTACTTTCGCCGAAAGTTGGGAATTTTCAATGCACACGGAGTTTGTTGATTATAAGGATATTACAAATTCGGCAGACGCGTCTGCCGAATTGCCAAGTCTTTCTCCTGTACACATTCAAAACACAGACGATACTAATGTTGCCATCAATCCCTTTGAACTCTTGAAATCTTTGACCGTTTCAAAATGGCAGACATTGTCTGCCGAATTTTGTGAAGATTTTTTCTCATTAAGCTTTTCGCATCATATTGCTATTTTATCAAAGGTGAAGTCGATGGAAGAGAGGCTCTTCTATATTCATCAAACGTCAGTGAACAGATGGAGCCTCCGTGAACTGGAGAGACAAATATCACTGAATGTATTTCAACATCAGGGCACAATGGCCAATAACTTTCTTCAGACATTACCTCACTCACAGCAAGCATTCCGTGCAATTCAAATGTTTAAAGATTCATATCTTTTGGATTACATTAACACAGAGGAACTTGGGATACGTGATGTGGAGGATATTGATGAACGAATCATAGAGCAAGGAATAGTACAAAACATTAAAAAGTTCATTTTATCTTTTGGACGAGATTTCGCCTTTATGGGAAATCAATATCGAGTAGAGGCTATGGGACATGAGCATTTTATTGATTTGCTGTTTTACAATAGAGAACTGAATTGCTTAGTGGCAATAGAACTGAAGAAAGGAGAGTTTAAGACAAGTTACTTGGGGCAGCTTAATGGTTACCTTGATTTACTTGATGACTATGTAAAGAAACCACACGAGAACCCTAGTATTGGCATCGTATTATGTAAGGATGTTGATAAGACATACGCTGAGTATATGGTTCGGTCTTATCAAAAACCAATGGGAGTTGCGACATATCAAGTTTCATCAGATATGCCTGATAAGTTGCGAAAATCTTTACCCGAACTAGAGGAGTTGAAAAAGTTATTATAATATGGCACAACGTAATTGGACGCGAGAAGAATTGATTGTCGCCCTAAATTTGTATTGCAAAATTCCATTCAATGAAAGCCGAGCAAGCCATCCACTGGTAATTGAATACGCGAAACTGTTAGGACGCTCGCCATCGGCAATGAATCTGAAAATAGGCAATCTGGGGCGGTTTGACCCATTGCTACAAGCAAGAGGAATAACAGGATTAGTGAATGGTAGTAAACTCGATGAAATTGTTTGGAATGAATTTATGACCAATCCTGAAGCATTGACATACGAGAGCGAACTAATTTTAGCTAAGTTGAGAAGAACTAAAATCGAAACCATGTGGAACATTTCTATTGGCGACCTGCCTCAAGGTGTCGAGAAGGAGCGTATTATTCGCCAAAGAGTGAATCAGCGTTTTTTCCGAGATGCCGTAATCGCCGCTTATCATGGAACTTGCTGCGTTTCCGGGGTGTCAAACACATCATTAATTGAAGCTTGCCATATTTCGCCGTGGATAGATGATGTAAAGAACAGAACAAATCCCCGAAATGGATTATGCCTAAATAGCTTTTTTCACAAGGCATTTGACAACTGGCTATTTACAATAACACCTGATTTTGTGATTGATATAAAGCAGGAATTAATTGATTCCGTTGATGACGATAGCTTTAGAAATTATCTTATTAAAATATCAGGGCGCAATATGTATATGCCAGAAAAATTTGCTCCTGATGTATATTTGCTTAAAGAACATTATATAAAATATTCAAAATTGTAGTTTTATGATACCAATGCCTTTAATTAAAGATGGAAATCTAAAAAACATGATATTAGGTGATATTCGGTGTCCTAAATACTTTGAAAGCATTTGTGATATACTAGATTACCTTGTGTGACTAAAACTTCATGGATACGAAAATGGATATGATGAGGATTCGATGGACGAAGATGACAATGGAATACCAATAGTTTATCAAACCAATGCGATGTGTGATTGTGTCATGGATGTGTATTTCCCATTTGATAAAGATAGGAATTTTGGAGCGCGTGACGTAGATATTATTTTTGCACTTGAAGAATGGGTGAATGATTTGTTTTAAAAGTTATAATAGAACAGAAGTTATTGAGATTAGCGATTACTTGAGGAATAAAGATGGGCTTAGGGGTCAAATTGCAGGCTGAGAATTTCACATTGGGTGTCTATGGGTCAAATTGCAGTCTGCGAAAGGACCTATACGCCTAAAGATAAGACAAGGCGGCATTGCCGCCTTGTCCTTAACCGATATAAATAAAGGTGATTATCTTACAACGATTTTATTACCGGCAGCAATATACA
>CALDIF010000006.1 GCA_937901905.1 uncultured Porphyromonadaceae bacterium
TCGGCAGTTACACGCCACTTTCAACGGTGCAGCTTGGCAACCTGCCATTCCTGCGTGAGTTGGATTTGCGTAACACCACCGCATCGAGCGTTGACGCAAGCGGTTGTCCCCGTATTGAGAGCATCTTGGCGACTGGCAGCGTACTGACCAGTTGCACCCTTGCCGAGACATCGCCTATCAGCACGTTGTCATTGCCGGACACGATTACCGAATTGCAGTTCATCAACATACCAAACCTGTCCTATCCCGGTGGCATGACCATTGCCGGCATGGATAACATGACGCGTCTCATGGTGAGCGGAAGCCCGAAGATAGATGCCATGACCCTTATCAACGGCATCTTGCTGTCGAGCAACCTGCAAGCCATCGGTTTGCGTGACGTGAACATCACGGCAAGCGTGAGCATCCTGCGCAGTCTGATGGCGACGCACGCCTTTGGCCTTGACGCTAACGGCAACGACATTTCATCCGACAAAGGCAGTGACGGTAAAGGTGTGAGGTGTTCGGGCTTGACAGGTCGCTGGGTACTCCGCGAACTCATTGAGGACAGCGAGTACCAGACCCTTGCAGCCTACTTCCCTGCTCTTGAACTCTACAACTCGCAGTACACAATGATAGAGTTTGACGATACATTAGAGTTTGACGGCAATATCCGTAACCTCGACAACAACACCATTGACGGCGAGGGCAACGGCTATGAGCCAAGCGGACACATCACCAAGTTACAGAGTCAGATGCATGTCTATAAAGGCACGTTCAACGAGAACAGTAACAAGATGCAGTTGGAGCAGGTGAGCGACAGCGACCTGTACCACCTTGCCAACGGTCTTGACTGTGACATCACCGACACCAACGGCGCAGGTTACGACCTGTTCTTGGGTGTTCCTCACTATTGGTACAAAGGTATCAATGACTATGTGAACAACAAGAAGTACACCGCTTTCTCTACAGAGGTGACCGAGCCACGTTCAACGGCACGCAACATCAACCGTGACACGCTTGGCAATCTCCTGTTGAGAGGCTGGTCGAGTGTCTATGTCGAGAATTTCAACGTCGGTGACGCGTTCGATGCTGACAATCTGACAGCCAGCAGTGCCAACAACGTCTATAGCATGGACGTAGAGAACATGAAACAAGTGCGCTGGCCTGGTATCAACAGCAACATGATTGGCGGTCTGTTCCTTGACAAGGACGGAAAGGTTCTGAGTGCCGTCACCACCTACATCACACATGCACTGAGCGACTTCGTGCAGGGTGAGTATGTGTTCGTTTCAGTACCAGCCAATGCAGTTACGTTTGTCTTCACTACCCCTAACGGCTACGATGATGTGGAGTGTATTGCCGTTGACAGCGACGCAATAGAAGCCATTGAACCCGACTGGGTGGAACATGACTTCACGCTGATAGGCTGTTACAAGGCGAGCGTTGACAACCTCATGCGCTTGCGCTCCATCAGCGGTGTTGCTCCAAAACGAGGCACAGGCACATCTACCACCTCCAGTTACTGGAATTATGATGCCAACGGTGACTTGACGGTAGGACTGCCACAGGCAGGAACGAGCATGAACTTCACCTGTAAGGACTTCCAAAACCTTGCGAAGTGTCGTGGTGCCGGTTATCAAGTTGTGGATTACGAGATGCACAAGGACATGGCACAGTTATGGATGGCTATCCATGGCCGCAGGAACTCGCAGGGCGTGAACGGTACAGGCGTTGGCGTAGGTACGAATACAGGTGGAACCGACAGCACCAGCGAGCCGTCACCATTCAGAGAGACCGCGAGCGGCAGACCTCGCACGATGGGACTTGAAGACTGGTGGGGCAACGTATCAGAATGGATGGACAACGTGGCATTGAACATTCCGAGTTACGATGCTTTCTACAAGAACAGGAGCGTTGCGCCTACTGGCAGTCCTGTCAACGCAGTTTGGCATATCAAGATGCCCGACGGCAGCGAGCGCACCGTGCAGGGTATCACCAACAGCGGCGACAACCAAGAAATTGCCCGAATGAAACACGGACGTTTCTGCGATGTGATACCGAGCAAATGCGTTACCAACAGCAGCATGAACACATACTATTGTGATGCTCAATGGTACACCGCCTCGGGTGGGCGTTGTGTGCTTCGCTCCGGCGACAGCACGAGCGCGTACAGCGGCTTCGTGTTCTGCAACGCGTATGGCGATGCTTCGCTCTCGAGCACCAGCCGCGGCTCTCGGCTTGCCTTCAGGGGCGAAATCGAGTTCGTTGAGTAGTGAGCGAAAACGGCAAAGCGCAGAGTGAGAGTCGCCGAAAGGCGGCTGCTCACTCTCCCTTTAGCCGCGTCAGCGGCTCGATTTTGAAAATATTTCGTCGGAAAAAGCTCCGTTTGGGAAATTTGCAGTATCTTTGCCGCCGAATTAAGGCGGAACACCCCATTGTGGTCGTGTTGTGGCGCGGTCCGGGAACAACAACAATGCGAACTACGGCTTCGTGAACGTGAATGCGAACAACGCTTCCTCGAACTCGAATAGCAACAACGGCTCTCGGCTTAATTTCAAGGTACACCGCCCATGTTTCAGCGTGGGTATGGTTGTTAATCGTTCCTCTACGTCGGCGACGTGTCGTCATGACGCACGTACGAGGGGTGAGAGCCTCGGCAATCCTTGTGAAGGAAGTTAATTTACCTCACAAGAAAGCCGGAACAAAAGAAATGTGGCATATTGCCGGTAGCGCAAGCGACAGTGACGAGCCACAAGACCCTGAAGGCAATGAGACGATATGGAAACATGATACCGTTAATCATCGAGCAGGGTAACATGAGCGCCAGCTTTGATGATGTGCTCGGCGACTTGAAAAACGAGAGCCGCAAGGCGACCTTGCGTGCAAAGAAGCAGGACATCATCGACCGATTAGCAGCCGCCATCCGTGACGGCTCTTTTCGTATCACCCACGTCCATGAGATGGAAGTCACCGATGGCCCCAAGCGGCGCATCGTGCAGGCACCGCCCGTCATCCAGCGCATAGGGTGCCATGCCATCATGAACATCGTGGACAGGTATTGCTACAAGTCTATCATACCCACTTCGGCGGCAAGCATCAAAGGCAGGGGAATGCACTACCTGCACAAGATAGTGAGCGATGACCTGCGGCTGCACCCCGATGAGACAACCTACTTCTACAAGTGCGACATCAAGAAGTTCTACGAGAGCATTGACCAAGACATCATGTTCGAGTGCGTCTGCCGGTATATCAAAGACCCTGTATTGCTGCCGATACTGGAGAACTTTGTCCGCGTCATGCCGTCGGGCTTGGCCATCGGTCTGCGCTCATCGCAATGCTTCGGCAATATCTTACTGGACAGCGTTGACCATTTCATGAAAGAGGTGGTCAAGGTGAAGTATTACTACCGCTACTGCGATGACATAGTGATGCTGCACCACGACAAGAAAATTCTTTGGCTGTGGCGTGACATCCTCGTTGACCGACTCGCCGCTCTCAAATTGAGAGTGAAAGAGGGTGAGGTGGTGCGACCTGTCAGTGATGGGCTGGACTTCCTCGGCTACGTCCACTTCGGCACACATTCTTTATTGCGCAAGCGAGTGAAGAAGAAGTTTGCCCGGCACATGGCGAAAGTCAAGAGTCGCAAGAGACGTGTCGCCCTCATGGGTTCATTCAAGGGCATGGCAGCACATGGAGACTGCAATCATTTATACGAAACAATAACAGGCAATCAAATGAAAAAGTTCAGCGAGATGGGCGTGACCTACACGCCGGCCGACGGAAAGAAGCGTTTCCCTGGCAAGATGATGCGCCTCGGCGCGATAGTAAACAAAACCATTGAAGTCCACGACTACGAGAGCGGCATCAAGACCAGCCAGGGCGAAGACCGCTATGTCGTGAGTTTCTTCGACCCACAGACAAAGGAGTGGGGCAAGTTCTTTACCGCAAGCGAGGAGATGAAAAACATTCTCGACCAAATAAGCGACATCGAGGACGGCTTCCCCTTTGAGACAACCATCATCAGCGAGGTGTTCGACGGCAACAAGGTCAAGTACAAGTTCTCGTAACTGCAAGGTGGGGTGCAGTCAAGAATTTGCCGTTTCGTGAAATCAGCCGTATTTTGTCCTATCTTTGCGCCGTAATTACTTCATAATTTGCGCAAGATATGGAAAAGATTTACGGCGCCGTTGAGCGTTTCGACGGCATTCAGAAGATAGGCAGAACCACCTACGAGGTGTTCTACGGCCTCGGTGAGGACGAGCAAGGCAAGTACCAATGGCGACATACCCTGTCGTTCAAGCCGCCGTTTGATTACGTCAAGGACATGGTGTTGTCGCAGATCAATGCGAACACACAAGAGAAAATCACATCGGGCTTCAAGTGGGACGACACCCTCGTTTGGCTCAGCGAGGCGAACCAGTTGAACTACGCCCGTGACTTCCTCGTTGCCTCATACCTGCATGAGCAGGGTGAGCAGTTGGAGTTACCCACCTACAAGTTCGGCACCGACGAGACCCCCATTTACTACACGTTCCAAACCTTCGAGGAGTTCAAGGCGTTCAGCGCGGCGTGGGCGAAGCACATCAGCGATACCGTGCGCGATGGCTGGCACGAGAAGGCGAATGTTGATTGGTCGGGGTATTATCTTTAATCATCTAAAAAGCAAAGGTTAAGCGCATTTAACATGGGTGCGCTTGCCTTTTTATGCTTGTCAAAGAATTTGCCGTTTCGTCGAAACGGCATTTTTTCCGCCTACTTTTGTCAGTACGATAACAACAACCAACAAAATACGATTATGACAGACTTTGTAAACTTTTGGAAGGCGGCATTTGTCGCCATTGGTGGGTGGCTCGGCTGGCTGATAGGTGAGTTTGAGCCGACATTCCCCTTAATCATCGTGGCTATCATCTTCATCGTGTACGACGCTTATACGGCCTACTGCCTCGACAAGCGCGTCAAGAAGAAGTACCCCGACAAAGCGAAACGCACGGCCGCGAAGTTCACGAGTTTCGCTTTCGGCAAGGTCATCACCACCACAATCCCCAAGCGGCTTGCGCTGATACTGCTTGCGTACCTCGTCGAGCACTGGGTGTTCCTCCATGTGGAAATTCCGCTATCGTACATCGTCACAGGTGTCATCTGCTTCGAGCAAGCCTGGTCAATCATGGAGAACGAGAGCAGTTGCCGTGGCGAAGCCGATAGCCGCTTTTGGCGATGGTTGCAGAAAATCATGGTAGATAAGACTGCGAGACATTTCGACATTGACTTGAATGATTTAAAGGAGGAAGAGCATGAAGACAATTAAGAGAGGGAGCAAGGGCGACGAGGTAGTGACCTTGCAGAAAGCATTAGGCATTACTGCTGACGGCGACTTCGGTCCCAAGACCGAAGCTGCTGTAAAGGAGTATCAGGCGGCTCATGGGCTGACTGCCGACGGCATCGTTGGTGCGAAGACATGGGCAGCATTAGGCATCGCTGACAGCAAGTGCGTTGATCCGAGTGTGATATACGCACCTCTGTCGTGCTGCATCACGAGAACTCCAAATAGAACGATAAGATACTTGGCTATCCACTACACAGCTGGAGGCAGTTCTGCGGCTGGCAGAGCAAAATCCATGAAGAGCGGTTGGGAGAAGTCCAAGAGGGCGAGTGCCGACTTTGGTGTTGATGACCGCGACATGGTTCAATTCAACCCCGATGTCAGGAACTACAGGTGCTGGAGTGTCGGCGACCCAAAGAACAAGTACAGCGGTGGCGGCCAGCTCTACGGCATCGCAACCAATTCCAACACAATCTCGATAGAGATTTGCTCGTCGATTAAGAGTGGCTATGATGTGTCTAAAGCCAACCATGAGGGATGGTATTATACCGATGCTGCACTTGCCAATGCTGCAAAGCTGGCGAAGATCTTGATGAAGAAGTTTAACATACCCATCGAGCGTGTAGTACGCCACTACGACATTTCGGGCAAGGTTTGCCCCGGCATTATCGGCTGGAATAACGCCACAATCTACACCAAAGAGGGCAAGGCAACCAGCCAAAAGAACAACAGTGCTAAGTGGGAGGAATTCAAAAAGCGATTGCTATGAGACACCAAATTATATTTTTGTGCGCCCTCATGTTGGCTCTTGTCGGTTGCAAGTCCCCTCGTGAGGTAGTGAAAGAAGTCACCATCATAGAAACGCACGACAGCATCCACTTCGTCCATGACACGTTGTACTTCGACGTGCCGGTGCAGACGGCGCAGATCGTGACGCATGACTCAACGAGCGTGCTTGAGAATGACTATGCCATGAGCCAAGTCAAGGTGAACAAAGACGGCACGCTGTCGCACAAGCTGGAAACCAAGCCGCAGAGTGTGCCGGTTCCGTTTGAGAAGCCGGTGGAAACGAAAACTCAGGTCATCCACAAAGATAAACGTGTCGAGGTTCCTGTGCCGGTGGAAAAGAAACTCACGCCATGGGAGAAGTTCCGCATGGATGCGTTTTGGTGGCTACTGGGCGCGACTGCATTAAGTGTCGGAGTAATCTTCCGAAAGCCATTGTTCGCCCTCGTGAGGCGATTTATATAAGGTATAGAAACGAACAGCCCCACTCGCGACGAGCAGGGGCTGTGTCTTTGCAAATCAGTGAGATGTTTGGCAAATCTCATGTTTTGGATCTATCCATAAAATGTCAAGGATACCTTCATCTCGAATACCTATTATGCGAAACAAATTCTCGAAGCGCAAAGAAAAGACTTCCTCTATATCGTCATACTTAATTTTATTAAGCCGTTTTATGGCAGGACGAGTCAAAGCGTCTCTACTGACGGTATGATTTTTTGTCTTTCCATTATCATGGGTCATTTTTTTGATTTCTTCCCATGTTTTACCCTCGTAACTACTTAGGTAATCAAGTACTTTCTTAAGGTTGTCTGTTAGTGTGGACACCCCCCATTTATCACATTCTGCATCAAAGCGTCTAAATCTCCATGATGGTTTAAGTTGATCAGGAGAAAATCTTTGAGGGATTACAGGAGCCTTTTTGCTCCCGCTCCTCGAAGTCGCTGTCTGCGGTACTGCTTTTTGATGCCTATTTTTCTTGCTCATACAATGACGAGTAGTATTCTGCCATTGCAGCGTGGGTGATAATCTTATGACCGCGTTCATTCGGTTGCATACCACGGCGTGCATCACGCCAAGGACGTTCGGAATGTGTTTGGTCAATCAGCCATTGAGATGATTTATCCTTATACGCTTTTAATACGCTATCGATATCGTCTTTCTGCTCTTTAGATAAATGGTTGGGATTTCCCAAACTCATCATACTTTCATCAATATTAAATAAACCTTTGTGAAAGTTATAAAGTTCGCGAACAACAGGACCATTTGCCCACGCCTCAATATTCTCGCGAAACAACGGCTTGTCATTCCAAACCAAATACCAAGCCTGACAATAGTATAACAACTTTTGCAGTTTCATGGTTGTGCATTGCTTGATTTGATACAAAACATAGCAAGCCACATCAAACACAGACACAACGTTATATTTTTGTATCGCAGGATAATTTTGAATGAGTTGAGAATTATTACCGATATTTTCAAACTTGTCTTCACCCTCGCACGATAATGTTTCGTGTATTTGATCACGCTTAAACATGGTGTCAGGGACTTGACGAAAACGAGGGTTCTCATCAAAACAAGTCATACTTTCATTGTCTGCCCAATTCATGTCAATTTTCTTTATTGATATTTAGTTTATTTGTTATGAAAGTTTCGCACTCTTTTCTCTTATGAGAGATTATTTCATCATCATCAATATAAGACATAATGTCAAGACAGTTGTTAATTGGATAATCGCAATTTACGACGATGCGAAAACTGTTTTCAGGCGCTTCATGCAGTTGAACATTCATTGACTTTTCGCTTTCATCAATGAATGACCACCTTACCTCGCGCTTAATCGTCACTTTCTCAAACGGATTATTTTGTTCCTTGTCTTCGCCGAAATCAAGAAAATATCGGTTCAACTCGGCATCAGTTTCAAATACATAGTTGAAACCGAAAGCAGAAACTGGTGTTTGGTTGAGTAGTCTTAAAATCGTTCGGAGCACCGAAACTACAGTGATTTCAGTGTCTTCGTTAACCGACAACATCTCAAAATGAATGCGATTAGAGGAAACGGTAAGTTTGAATTGCTCATTGCTAAATTGATATGGTCCAACAGGCAAAGCAACCTCAACATTCATATCTTCACCTCCGAATACGTTATTCTTTACCCATTCGGGCGAGAAAATATGAATATTCCATTTACCTACAACAACTAAGGTTGAGACGTTCTTTATTATATTTCTGAACATGGTTGTAACTTATATCGTTCAATAATGTATATAATGCCTTGCAAAATTAAACACTATCTATCAATCAACAAAATTATTGACCAAATAACTTCAAATTTGGGGCTATTTTTAACATTTGAAGCCCCAAATATGTTTTACAACATACATTCAGGGTCAAAAAAGCCCATGCCGGGCAAAAGCATGGGCGCAACGCATTTTCTCAACAGCACTAATTATTCTTGCGTTACGCCTGACCTTACCGATAAAGTAAAATAAGGTTCGCTCTTATGTTACTTTTTCGGCGAAAACTTAACATGACTACGGCGACGTGTTAAAAAATAGTGACACCGAACTATCGCAGTCAGGTGCCACAAAAGTCAAACATTTTAATTCATCTCTTACGAGAGAACCAAAATGTGCTGCAAAGGTACTAAAAATTTCTCGATGAGGCGATAAAGTCGCAGACTTTTCTCACACACGCCGTCGCCATGTCGGGTGTCACCTTGATGTAGGCGAACAGCATCTTGTTGTGGCCACCGCCCAGTGAGTGACCGAGGACGTAGTCAATCACGCTCTCGCTCTCACCGAGCATGAAAGCGTGTTGGGCGAAAGATTTTCGTGCCGAGTAGAACGTGAGGTTGGGCAGACCGATGTCGTCACGGAAACGGCGAATTGTAGAGCCGATGTCGTGGCAGTGATTGATGTCCGAACTGTTTGATATGACCAGTTTGCCGTCTTCGCCCTTATACTTCTTGATGATAGGCTTTGCCTCGGGCGGTATCTCAAACTCCACATAGGGGTTGACTTTCGCTTTTCGTTCTGTCTTGGTGCGTATATATTTTAATGTGTTTTTACATTCGTTGAAGTCGATGCGTGCGAGGTCGATGATGTTGATGCCTCCAAGGTAGTACGACAGCATGAACAGGTCACGGAACCTGATGTAAGCCTTGTGACTGTCTTCATGGTCGCGGATGAAGCGAACTTGGTCGGGAGTGAGCCAGTTCTGCCTCACGGCGACTATGCGCTGGTAGAAGCCGTTGGTGGGTTTCACTCTGAACTCGGTGTATCCGTTCCGTTGGCAGAAGTTAAGCAGTTGCGAGAGCAGAGTGACTTGCGTCTGCAGGGTGATGGGAGCCATCTTGTCGCCACGTTTCTTGACAAAGCGTTGCACCATGAGGGGTGTGACATGAGAAACGAGAGTTGTCTCGGGGATTACCGATGTGATGGACTTGAAGGCGGTACGGTAACCTGTCTTTGTTGTTTCCTTAGCTGTTGACACCTCCAGCATCTCCTCGAAAGCAGATGCGAGTGTGTGCGTCCTGCGTGCCCTCGTCTGAGTGATAGTCTCCACCAGTTCTGCGCAAGACAGCCCCTCAATGTAGGGTGTCTCGTCGATGATGCGCTGCACCTCATCGAGGCGTGAGAGCAGCTTCATGTTGAGGTATGAGGCGTCGTCACGTTTGACGATCTTGCCGTTTTTCCATTCTTTGGTTGAGTTGAGTACCACATCGGTTACAATGTAGCGGGTCTGCGAGCGGTGAGCGACTGCTATCCTCACCTTGTGCTTGCCGTCTTTGAGTGCCTTGCCAGGCACTACAGTTAGTGAAAGTGTTGCCATAACTTGATTTTTGCGACAATTTTTCGACAATAATTGTGGGAATAACGCCCAAATCGGCAATTTTTCGGCAATCAGTTGAGCCTCAAATTTGGGGTCATTTCCTCATTACTTTACTGATTAAGTCATTAAAAGTTCGCTAATTACAAGTTATTTGGCAGTTAAAGGTGGTTTTGTGCGTCCTATTTAGTGCAAACCGAGCGAAATGCCAAATTTATTTGAGCATTTCCGAGGTGCAGCC
>CALDIF010000007.1 GCA_937901905.1 uncultured Porphyromonadaceae bacterium
CATGTTAACGACACTCACAGCCACATGGAGCCTGTACGGGGAGGGGAGTATGACGGTCTCGGCGGAATTATAGAGAGGGCTGCCTTCGTGGACAGCGTCAGGAAGGCTGAC
Source organism: uncultured Porphyromonadaceae bacterium (assembly GCA_937901905.1). Lineage (GTDB taxonomy): Bacteria > Bacteroidota > Bacteroidia > Bacteroidales > Muribaculaceae > Sodaliphilus. Next base: position 112 of record CALDIF010000007.1, read on the forward strand.
GGGGCCGGGAATGTGCTTCTTCTTCATGCCGGGGACTTCAGCCAGGGAACGTCCTACTTCACTGAACTGAAGGGAGATATAGAGATACAGGTCATCAACGCCATGGGTTATGATTGCATAGCTCTCGGCAATCACGAGTTCGACAACGGTCTTGAGAGCCTCGCAGGTTATTACAAAAACGTCAAAGCAACCAAGTTGAGTGCCAATTACGACTGGAGCGAGACCGACCTTGCAGGCTTGTTCCAACCCTATCGCATCTACACTTTCGGCAACAAAAAAGTGGGTTTCTTCGGCATCAATGTCAACCCCAACGGATTGATAATGGACAAGAATTTTGTGGGACTGCGCTATATTCCTCAAGATAAAGTGGCTGATGCCACAGCCCGTTATCTCAAGGAGGTGCAAGGTGTTGATTACACCGTGATGCTCAGCCACATCGGTTACACCAACGATTCCGGCGAGATGAGTGACACTGCCATCGTTCACCATAGCCACTATATCGACCTCGTGATTGGCGGACACAGCCACACCGTTGTCAAGCCCGGCAGCGACATGAGTATGGTGCCTAATGCCGACGGTCGCATCATTACCGTCGGGCAAAACGGTAAGAGCGCAAAGATCGTGGGTGTTTACACTCTCGAACTCGGAGACCGATTGGCTGTCAACTATGAACAGATTGATGTCGATGACAAGTGGGACGCTATTGCCGAGAAGTCTTATCCCGAAATGAGTCGTTGGCTCGGCAAGTATCGTGCCGGTGTTGACTCTCTCATGAATAACCCCATCGCGATCAGCGATATGGAGTGGAACAACAAGGACGACGGCGCGATGAACTGGGTGTGCGACATCACGCTCGACATCATCGGTGAGGTGAGCGGTATCAAGAATATTGACCTTGCCATCATGAACAAGGGCGGTATTCGCACCTCGATGCCTCGCGGAACCGTGACCGAGGGACTCATCATGTCAATGTTCCCCTTTGATAACCGCTATGTGGTACTTGACATCATGGGCAAGGATTTGATTGATGCCCTCGCCGTGATGGCGGGTCGCGGAGGCGACGCCCTCAGTCGCGGCATGCTCGTGACCTACGACAGCAAAGGCAACATCACGAGTGCCAAACTCAAAGGTAAGAAGATCGATCCCAACAAGCATTACACCGTTGCCACCATTAACTACTTGAGCGACGGTGGCGACTACATGGTGCCACTCACTCGCGCCACCGAAATCTTCCGCGACGATGTGAAGTACGGCGACCACGTGATGCGCTACATCATCAACAAGGGGAAAGCCGGCAAGCACTTGACGACCACTAACGAGGCTCGCATGGTAAAGAAATGACATACAGTCATTAACCCTCGCACATAAATTTTATTAAAATTCCGAACTTTTCAAGTTGCTGAAGTGTAAGCGCACTTCGGCAACTTGAATTAATTAAACCGAACACGATGAGAAGGATTGTTGTCCTCATGTTGGCAATGGCGGCATTGACTGTCCGTGCGGTAACGCCATTGCTGTTCAACCACGTTGATCGCGTGGCAATGGAGCACTGGGTCGACAGCGTGTACGCCACGCTTGACGATCGCGACCGCGTAGCCCAGTTGATGATGGCGGCAATCACACCGAGCGATGTCGCGACCGCGTGCCGCTTGATCGACGACCTTGTCGCGCGTCAACATGTGGGTGGGGTCATCTATCACGAGAGTGGAACACTCGCGCAGGCTACAGTGACCAATCACATGCGCCGCGTGGCTCGCGTTCCGGTGCTCGTCAGCATTGACGGCGAGTGGGGCTTGGCGATGCGACTGCGAGAACTGCGAGCCTTCCCCAAGAACCTGCGACTCGGAGCGATAACCGACGAGCGATTGTTGTACACCTACGGACGCGAAGTGGCGCGCCAGTGTCGCATTATGGGTATACACGTTGACCTCGCACCTGTACTCGACGTTAATGATGCCCCCGAACGTCCCACATTGGGAGCTCGTTCGTTCGGTGAAAATCCCGAGGCGGTGGCGAGTCATGCCGCTGCATTTGCTCGCGGACTCGAAGACGGGGGCGTGCTCAGCGTGGCCAAGCATTTTCCGGGACACGGCGCGACAGTCGACGACTCGCACAAAATGTTGCCCACTATCAACAAGTCGATGAAACAACTCAACACATGCGAGTTGGTGCCGTTCCGTCGCTACATCGACAACGGCTTGGGTGGCATGCTCACAGCCCACCTCAACGTTCCCGCCATTGACAATGACGTTGCACCCACAACATTCAGCCGACGCTGCGTGACCGATTTGCTCAAGCACACGCTCGGTTTTGAGGGACTTATCTTCACCGATGCCCTGGGCATGAAGGGGGCTGCCGACCATGTCGGCGCAGGTCAAAGTGCAGCCGTGGCTGCACTCATCGCGGGTAACGACGTGCTCCTCATGCCCGAGAATGTATCCGACGAGATCGATGCCGTGATGCACGCTGTCGCCGACGGCACCGTTCCGGCATCGCGCGTTGAAGATAGTTGTCGCAAGATATTGCGGTTCAAGTATGCCCTCGGTTTGCACGAGCCGCAAGCCGACATTGACCTCAACGGACTTGTCAGCAGCCTTGACACGCCCGAGACGCTCGCACTGCAAGACGCACTCGTTGCCGCCACCGTCACGGTGATGACCGACAAGGGGCACGCACTGCCCATACACAATCTCGAGCGACAACACATCGCCGTAATCACAATCGGTGGCGACGATGCCATTGCAGGCAACATCGTCCACGACCGCGCCGACGACTACGCACACATTGAGTTTCACCGCCACGTCACAGTCGGCACCGACATTGAAGCAATAGCATCTCAATTGAAGCGCAACGGCTTCACGACAGTGGTGATTGCCGCTTGTGATGACTCGTCAACAACGCGCTTGTTGACACGCAATATTACCGCACGCATCAAAAATGCCATACTCATCGTGACCGCCGAGCCCTATAATATCGCGCGTTACGGCAGTGCATTGCACGATGCCGGAGCCGTCGTGCTCACCTACGACCGCTCCACTCTCTCACTTGACCTTGCCGTGCAGACCGTCTTCGGTGGCAATGAAGCCGCCGGAGTGCTACCCATCGCCATTCGACCCGACGGAGGAGGCAAAACATTCAAAGCCGGTACGGGCGTGCATTATGCAGCAACACGTTTGGGCTACGCCATGCCACAAACGGTTGGTCTTGATAATCGCTTGATAACATTAATCGACTCGGTGGCAACCTACGGAGTGCGCGAACATGCTTTTCCGGGCTGTCAAGTGTTAGTGGCACGCCACGGCAAGATTGTGCATAGCCGAGCCTATGGCGAGACCGCATTCGGCAGCGGTGAACGCGTGACAACGTCAACGCTCTACGACTGCGCGTCGGTATCCAAAGCGACCGGCACCTTGAGTGCCGTGATGAAAGTGTACGACAAGGGCAAGTTCTCACTTGACGAACCGGCTTCCGAATATATACCCGGTTTGCAACGCGATGACAAACGCGACATCACATTCCGCGACTTGCTCTATCACGAGACGGGCATGCCGCCGAGTTTGAGTATGTGGCTAATGATGATGGATAAGTCAACTTACAGCGCGCCGCTTATTGTCGGCAAGCCCGACGCACACCACCACATCAAGATAGTGAATAATGCCTATGGTCACGATGCGGCACGGCTGCGCTCCGATATCCTCTCTCCCACTCCGACAACCGAATTACCCATACCTATCGCAGCCGACCTATATGGGGGGAAAGCGACTCGCGACACCGTAATGGCGGGCATCTACAGCGCACCGCTCGGAGAAAAAAAATACCTCTATTCATGCTTGAACTTCAGCCTGCTCGCCGATGCCATGCAACACATCACCGGTGAGAGTATTGACGTGTTTGATGCCCGTGAAATATTCGAGCCGCTCGGCGCGTGGCGTACGGGTTACCGTCCCGCCGATCGTTTTGCGCTTGCCGAGGTGGCACCGACCGAAGTTGACACCTACCTGCGCCGACAACATGTCAGGGGGTACGTTCACGATGAATTGGCTGCGTTTTCGCTTGGAGTGCAGGGCAATGCAGGGCTTTTCAGCACTGCAACCGATATTGCCAAATTGTGCCAAATGTGGCTCAACGGGGGAACTTACGGCGGTCATCAATTCTTAAAGGCGACCACGGTCGACACGTTCCTTAAAGCCAAGAGTCCTAACAGCCATCGCGGATTGGGCTTTGACAAGCCTGTCATAGGCAATCCCGATGCAAGCAACACATGCGCCGAAGCCGGGCCGACAGTGATAGGACACACCGGCTTCACAGGCACCAGTTTCTGGGTTGATCCCGAGAACGACATGATATACGTGTTCATGAGCAACCGCGTGTCACCCACTCGCAACAATCCGGCTTTCGGGAGGGTGAGTGCGCGAAGTAACATTCACTCGCTCATCTACAAGTGTTTACTCAAGAAGCAATAAAGTTACTGACATTTAATCAATAATCGCAATATGATACAATGCTTGATTATCGGTGGCGGTCCCGCCGGTTACACCGCGGCAATCTATTTGGCACGCGCCGGCGTTAACGCTGTTTTGGTCGAGGGACCACAACCCGGGGGACAACTCACCACAACCACTATTGTCGAGAACTTCCCCGGCTTCCCCGACGGGGTTGACGGCAACCGACTGGTAAATGATATGCGACGCCAGGCAATAGGCATGGGAGCGACAGTGCGCACCGCGACAGTCAACTCGCTTGACCTGTCGGCACGACCTTTCGTCGCAACACTCGGTGACGGGGAGAGCATCACCGCCGACACCGTCATCATTGCCACCGGTGCACAGGCACGTTACCTCGGACTCGACGATGAGAAACGTTACGCCGGATTGGGAGTCAGTGCATGCGCTACATGCGACGGTTTTTTCTATCGACGCAAAACTGTCGCCGTGGTCGGCGGCGGTGACACGGCGTGCGAGGAGGCACATTACTTGAGTAACCTCGCGTCCAAGGTGTACATGATTGTCCGTAAAGACCACTTGCGCGCGAGCGATGCCATGCAACGTCGCGTTGCCGAACGCAACAACATCGAGATATTATATAATTGTAACGCAGTAGGGCTGTATGGTGACGGCGGTGTGGAGGGAGCCCATGTGGTCAGACACCTGGGGAGTCCCGAACAAGAACAGTTTGACCTGCCCATTGACGGTTTTTTCCTCGCTATCGGTCACACCCCGGCTACAGCATTCCTTGCCGGACAACTGGATCTCGACGAAGCCGGATATATCGTCACCGCGCCACACAGCACGGCGACAAGCGTCAACGGCGTGTTCGCAGCCGGCGATGTCGCCAATGCCGCATACAGACAAGCGATAGCTGCTGCGGGCGACGGCTGCCGTGCCGCCCTTGATGTCCTCGCGCTGCTTGCTCGATAACTTAACACGGTACTGACGCGTCACCACGTCGGTAACTTGAATATAACTGAACTATAACTATGAAAATTTTCCCGATTACGAGTGTGCTGCATGATGCCGACGCTGTCGCGGCATCTACACGAGATTTCCTCGCCACATTAGGACTTGACGAAACGGTTGTAGACACCGATTTCGAGCACTACGGCAGTGGAAACCCCGACTTGATTTACGTCCGCACAGGAGGCACCGAGGGTGTTTTCCGCGATTTGCTGCCACAACTTCGCCGTCAGTCAAGCGCACCTGTTTATCTCCTGGCAAGTGGTACAAGCAATTCATTGGCTGCATCAATGGAGATACTCAGTTACCTCGTTCAACACAATGTGCCGGGCGAGATACTGCATGGTAGCAGCGAATATGTGTCACAACGCATTGCACAGTTGAAATGTGAGAGCGAGGCACGCTACTCACTGCGTGGCAAGCGAGTGGGTATAGTGGGCGCACCGAGCGACTGGCTGATTTCAAGCCTTGTCGACCGCAACGAGGTGCGCAACCGGTTGGGCATCGAGTTGATAGACATCGACATGAACGAGTTGCTCAACGAAATTGAAGCGACACCTATGCCCGAAAACGTAAGCCTTGACGCTGTCGCGCCAACCGCGGCTATCGCCGACGCACTACCGGGTGCCGAACGCATCTACCGCGCCTTGAAGGCACTCGTCACACGACACAACTTGTCGGGACTCACCGTGCGTTGCTTTGACCTGCTTACCACAGTGCACAACACGGGCTGTCTCGCGCTGGCACGACTCAACAGCGAGGGCATTGTGGCAGGATGTGAGGGTGATGTGCCGGCTTTGTTATCAATGATGGTAGCGCACGCTGCGACGCGATGCACCGGCTTTCAAAGCAACCCGGCACGCATCAACGTCGAAACAGGCGAAATTTTAATGGCCCACTGCACCATACCTCTCGGCATGGTCGACCGCTACGAACTCGACACTCACTTCGAGAGTGGCATCGGTGTGGGCATTCGCGGTTACAGAACTGCCGGCAACGTTACACTGTTTAAACTCAGCGGAGACCTCAAGCGTGTGTTTGCCGCCGAGGGACAGTTGTTGCGATGTGGAAACGAGGGCGACTTGTGCCGCACCCAAATGACAATCAGGCTCAACAATGCCGAGGACACGCACTACTTCTTGACTGCTCCCATCGGCAATCACCACATCGTGGTGCCGGGACACCACGCCCGACTGCTCAAGGCAGTTTTGCAAGCCTGACCCCTTCCTATCCCCACGCCGAGTTTACCCGAACTCACGTGGGGATAATAGTATCGTTAATGATGTGTGGCTCTAACTCCGCAGCGAGACGACGCCACTCTTTCGTTGTGAGATATTCGGCTATCACCTCGGCATGACCGGCATAGTGCATATCGCTGCCGAGCATGTCAACCAAGCCGTTCTTTACCAACCACATTGCGGCATCACGGGCATTGCCTCCGAAGTAGCCGGCAAACGATAACAAGTTAACCTGGAACTTCACGCCGGCATTATGTAACGACTCATACCGCTCATGACGCGAAGCATAGTACGGATAACGCTCGGGGTGAGCCATGATAAGGTTATAACCATTGACTTGCAAGTCAAAAATCAAGTCATCAAGTTCCATCAGTTCTTGTTGGAACGAGTTTTCTATCAACAACCAGTTGCCCGGCATGGGCAACAGATGACCGGCTTTATACTCGCGCACGAAATAATCGTCAACGCGATACTCGGCACTGACATATAACTCCAACGGCAACTGCTGCCGCTTCACCTCGGCACATAACAACTCGTACGCTGCCATGAGCGACTCGCGCGTGTTCTCAAAAGATCCCTCAGTGACATGAGATGTGCACACCACGCGACGTATACCCATGTCAAACTCACGACTCAACAAGTCAATCGACTGGCTGAGGTCCTGCGCTCCATGATCCACACCGGGCAAGATGTGGCAATGCACATCGGTGTCGTAAAACAATTCGACCGGCTCTTTGCGCCGCGAAAATATGTTGAAAAATCCCACTTTACAATATTTTTTTCTTACAAATTCCACATCGGAGCCGACAGATTGCTCCCGACGGGTTAACCGACAAGTTTCCCGCCAAAAAAATAACGTAGAAAAATCAAAAAAATTTTGTCAATTCGTCAACAATGAGTAACTTTGCACGCCATTACAAGAATTAGGGCGGTTTACCACCCGTCCGAATAAGGTAAAAACAAATAAATACAACGATAATGAAGGCAAATATTCATCCCGACAACTACCGTGAGGTGGTATTCAAGGACATGTCAAACGACGAGATTTTCATCACGCGTTCAACAATCAACACCAGAGAGACTATTGAGGTCGACGGTGTTACCTATCCGTTGGTGAAGTTGGAGATCACCAGTTCTTCTCACCCGTTCTTCACCGGCAAGCAGAAACTTGTTGACACCGCCGGTCGCATTGACAAGTTCCTCAGCCGCTACGGCGACCGCAAGAAGAAGAAATAAATTTCAATCGGCTCTTGCAATAAGCATATCAAACCGATGATGGTTCAACCGCTATGGTTGCTCCATCATCGGTTTGTTTTTAAGGCACACGCTCATCAACGCCTTCGTTCACTCCTTGTATATTGATGCATTCCACTCCAACTGTGACGGCTGAATCCTTATGCGCCTCACGCCTCCTTTCTCACCCGATATCGCATACATTGCCGATGAACTTTCACCAATCATGTCGGCGATTGCACGCTTGATGCGTGATACTTTTTCATTAACACTATTATTGGTCGGATCCACCATCGCATCTATACTGGAAGGTTTCGGGTCACGAACCGAAATGGCGCAATAATAGTGCCACAACTCATCGCGATAATCGATTAGGTTTTTAAATGAAATACCCTCCAAATGATTCAAATATAAAAGATACATCACTTTGGACAAGACCGGCAATTTCACCTCTTCTACAGTTCCCATTGTACTTCTCAAGAAAATCCTATAATCCTTTTCCACCACCACTGTATAATAAGCATTATGGGGCTTAGAAGCCGATTCGCCGGTTTTTACAACAACACTCTTGTCGAACCGTCCTTGTTTTCCGACGAATTCAATTTTTTCAAGCATGGACAGGTATGTTTCATGTTATCCGTAGGTTACCTATATTTCGCCCTCATGGGCGACGATGCCGTGTGACAGGTCGGACAAGAAATTAACTACGAATTTCACGAAT
>CALDIF010000008.1 GCA_937901905.1 uncultured Porphyromonadaceae bacterium
GTTTCGGAAATGCTCAAATAAATTTGGCATTTCGCTCAACTTGCACTAATTTTGCGATGATATTCACGATTATCACCATCAACACTGTCGTGAATTACGTCTGAATTTTATTGGATATATGACTGTAAAATCATTGGACTTGAGTGAACAGTGTGGGTTGAAACGTTTGACTTACGCTGTGAGCGGTAATGGCTCTCCCGTGATATTGATGCATGGGTGGGGGTGTACGAGTGCAACGGTTGCGTCAATAGCAGCCATGCTCGATTCACACTATACCGTGTATAACCTTGACATGCCCGGTAATGGTGCGTCAAGCGAGCCTGCCGAGCCGTGGCTTGTTGAGGACTATGACCGTATGTTGTCGGCACTGGTGGAGGCTGAACACATGGACTGCCCCACTCTTATCGGACATAGTAACGGCGGACGCGTGGCTATCAAGTACGCGAGTCACAATCCGGTGTCGCGTCTTGTGCTGGTCGATGCCGCCGGCGTGCCTGCCGTGTTACCCCCGCACAAGGTGCTGAAAGTTAAATTTTTCAAGTGTGCCAAGAAAGTGCTGCGATGCTTGTTGGGCGAGAAGTTATCGTCTCGCTTGGTAGACACTGCTCGTGGCAATCTCGGTTCGGCCGATTATAACAATAGTACTCCCACGATGCGTGCCACGATGGTCAATCTATTGGCACAGGATCTGCGACCCGTCATGCCGGATATCAAGTGCCCCACGCTGTTGTTATGGGGTGATGATGACACGGCAACGCCATTGAGCGACGCGCGACAAATGCAACGGCTGATACCTAATGCCGGCTTGGTGAGTTGGAGCGGTTACGGACACTACAGTTTCTTGAACAATCCGGCTTTCGCACCCGTGCTGCGTAACTTCATGCAAATTGTTGATTGAAAATTTGATAAGCGAAATGTTTACATCGGGCACCATAACGATGTCGTGGAGCGAGGTTGTACTCGCGGTTGTCGCTCTTTTTCTCGCAACCGTCGTTTGTCGCCACGACCTGCACATGTTGCAACAGAACAGTTACTATAACAGTCGCTACATGCGTTTCTTGCGCGGTAGCGATGAGGTGACATCTTTACCGCGATTAGTATTGCTTGTTGCGTTGCTCTTTATGATGACGACATTCGGTATGTTGTCGTGGCTTCCATTGATACCGGCTGCGATATTGGTGGCTGTAGCGTGGCTTGTGCGTGGTCGTGAGTCGCGCAGTAAGGATCCGTTGAAGTTGACTTCCCGTGCCCGCACCATCTATTTTACGACTCTCGCCTTGATGTTCCTGCTATCGGTTATTGTCGGTATAGCAAGCACTGTCGGCGATGGCTTGCGCGTGCTGGTGGCACTGCTTGTGCTGAGCCCGTTAATAATGCTCCTTGCCAACCTGTTACTCACACCGGTGGAAGCGTTTAAACGTCACCGATATGCCTCAATTGCACGTGAGCACCTGCAATCACAACCTCGTACCGTGGTGATAGGTATCACCGGCAGTTACGGTAAGACGAGTACCAAACACTTCCTGACACGTATATTGAGCGAACATTATTCGACATTGATGACCCCCGGTGGATATAACACGACTGCCGGTGTCGAAATTACGATACAGAACTATCTCAAACCCTATCATGAGTACTTCGTTTGCGAGATGGGAGCCAAGAAGGGCGGTGATGTGAAAGAAATATGTGACATTGTTTCACCGCGCATGGGCATCATCACAGCAGTTGGCGAGATGCACCTTGAAACGTTCGGCTCTATCGAGAATGTTCAACGCACCAAGTTCGAACTCGCCGATGCTCTTCCTGACGACGGCTTCCTGCTGGTGAACAATGATTTCCCTATGGCGGCTAACCGCGTTGTGACCAATGTCGTTTGCCGTCATTACTCGGTGCGTCCCGGCAACGATGTGGATTATTGGGCAGAGGACATCAGTTATAGTGCCTCAGGAACCGACTTTATCTATTGCTCGCGTGACGGTGAACGCATTGAGTTACACACTCGACTGGTTGGGGAAAGTAATATCAGCAACTTGATTGCTTCGGTAGCAATGGCTCGTCATTTGGGTGTTCCTGCCGATAAAATCCGGTTCGCCATGTTGCAAATTGAGCCGGTGGAACATCGTCTGGATATTAAGAGTGTCGGAGGCATCACCATGATTGATGATGCTTATAATACCAATCCCATTGGTGCCCGCATGGCTCTTGACGTACTCGGCTCGATGAAAGGAGGCAAGCGAATTGTGGTGACATCGGGCATGATAGAATTGGGAGACCGCCAATATGAACTGAACCGCGATTTGGGCGAGTATATCGCGTCGCACGCCGACGTGGCTATCGTGATAGGTGAGTATAATCGCGAGGCTATTCTTGATGGAATTCGCGCCGGAGGAATGGCTGCCGATGCCGTGTACACCGTATCCACTCTGCAAGAAGCCTTTGCCGTGCGTGACACGTTGCTCGTTGCCGGTGACACATGGTTGTTGCAGCCCCAATTGCCCGATACATTCAAGTGAATTACGGTTGTTAATCAGAAATTAATCATAATATCATATAATGAAAACGACGATAGGAGTGTTTTTCGGTGGACGTAGCACCGAACATGAAATTTCGATTTTGTCGGCTAATCAAGCGATGCATGCCATCGACCGCGACGTGTACGACGTTATTCCGGTCTATATAGCCAAGGACGGCTTGTGGTACACGGGGTACGACCTGTTTGATATCATGTCTTATCGCAATTTGCCGGCACTGCTCAAGCGTTGCAAGCGCGTGTACATGCGTGCCGAGCGTGGTGATTTCAATCTTTATACGGTGCGTAAGCCGTGGTTCGGCAGTGGCATTGTAGCCACTCTTGATGTCGCGTTGCCCGTCTTGCATGGCATGAACGGAGAGGACGGTACTTTCCAGGGTGTGCTTGATACGATCGGTCTGCCATATGCCGGTTGTGACACTCTCGCCAGCGCAAACGGCATGGACAAGATTACGATGAAGATGATTTTGTCATCGCAGGGTATTCCTGTCGTTAACTATGTGTGGTTTACCGATAAACAATGGGTTGCCACTCACGATAGTCTGATTGAACGCGTGGAAACTGAGTTGACTTATCCCGTGATTGTAAAACCGAGTAACCTCGGTTCGTCAATAGGCATCAGTAAAGCGGCAAATCGCGACGAGTTGGACACTGCCGTTGCCGAGGCTTGCAAGTATGCCTCACGCATTATTGTCGAGCGTATGGTGCAAGACATGCAGGAGATTAATTGCTCGGTTTTGGGCGACTGTGACGACTACGAAACATCGGTTCTTGAGGAACCTATTACTGCCGATGATTTCCTCACTTTCGAGGAAAAGTACGGCGGTGGCGGTGGTAAAAAAGGTGCTAAGGGCATGGCAGCGTCACTAAAGAAATTCCCTGCCGATCTGCCCGAAGACATCACCAAACGCATTCAATTTCTTGCCGGTGAAACGTTCCGTGTTCTCTCGTGTCATGGTGTATCACGCGTTGACGTGATGATAGAGGGCACGACAGGCGAAATCTTTGTCAATGAGATCAACACGATACCCGGCTCGTTGTCATTCTACTTGTGGGACAATTTGGGTAAAGGAATTGATTTCACTCGTTTGATTGATCGCCTTGTTAAGTTGGCTCTCAAGCGTGCCGCCGACCGCGAGCGCAAGGTGTTGAGTTTCGACAGTAACGTCCTGTCAATGGCAGGTGGAGCCAAAGGCATGAAAGGTGTCAAAGGCACCAAAGGGGCAAAACGTCAATGAAACTGAAGATTAGTGACGAGTGGTGGACTGTACCCACCGAGGCCGAGAACGGACGCTTGATTATTGTGACCGGAAGAGCCGACATGGCAACCGTGCGTTCAAGCGGTGTCTTTAACTACCGTGTCGATGTGTCGTGGCACTACGACGGTGATGTCGGCGGAATGCCCGATGACAATCTCGCCGAACTGTTAGGTGCAGTCCACGATGCGCTGTACGATGCGTTCAAGCGCGACCCGGTGGCAGTGATGACCGGTGTTTACACCGGCGATGACTGTCGCGATTGGATATTTTATGCGCGCAGTCTGCACATCTTTCGTAACAAGATTAACGAGGCACTTGCCGATTTTGACCCCTTGCCACTGGAATTTGCCGCCTATGATGACCCCGACTGGGAGGAGTACGATGAGATGCAACTTGTTAACACTCATGGCAGTTGATTTCACCATATGGGGTGTGTGAATATGTCACTGTCACACATCTTGATTAATGTGTGTGCTAAATTTGCACCGCAAATATAGTTTTTGTACCTTTGCAACAACAACACTTTAAAGACTATACAATCGTATGGAACCGTTATTTGAACAGTTGAAACAACGAGCAATAAGTGCGCCGATGCGTATTGTCTTGCCCGAGAGTACCGAGCCTCGCACCCTGCGTGCCGCCGATCGAATTATCGCCGACGGCATCGCTCGTGTTATCCTCATCGGTGATTATTATGCAATCACCAACAGTGCCGCCGAATTGGGACTTACCAATATCGGCAAGGCGACTGTTGTTGACCCCAATAATGCCGAACTCGTCGAGAAATATGCACAACTTTTCTATGAGTTGCGCAAGAATAAGGGTGTGACTGTTGAAGATGCTCGCGTCAAGGTGAAAGACCCGTTGTACCTCGGGTGTCTCATGATTAAGAACGGTGATGCCGACGGTCAAGTCGCCGGAGCGATGAACTCCACGGGTAACGTGTTGCGTGCCGCATTCCAAGTGTTGAAGACTGCTCCCGGTGTCGATGTTGTCAGTGGTGCTTTCCTGATGATGTTACCCGAGGGTTCACCCTATGGTGAAAACGGCATCATGGTGTTTGCCGATTGTGCTGTAGTTCCCGAACCCGATGCACAACAGTTGGCTCAAATTGCTGTCATGACAGCCAAGACTGCTCATGACCTCGCCGGTATTGAACCTCGCGTGGCAATGTTGAGTTTCAGCACCAAGGGTAGTGCCAGCCACGAGCGAGTCAACAAGGTCGTTGAGGCTACCGCTTTGGCTCGACAGATGTCACCCACGCTCAGTATAGACGGCGAATTGCAAGCCGATGCAGCTATTGTACCGAGTGTCGGTGCCAGCAAGGCTCCGGGCAGTTCTATCGCCGGCACGGCCAACGTCCTCGTCTTCCCGAGCCTTGAGGTGGGCAACATCGCGTATAAACTCGTTCAACGCATTGCCGGTGCCGGTGCTGTGGGACCTGTGTTGCAAGGACTTGCCGCTCCTGTAAACGACCTGTCGCGCGGGTGCAACGTCGAGGATATATACAAGACTATCATTATTACTTGCAACCAGGCGATTGCCGCCGGACGTTGAATCGTGACAGGTTGCGCCTGTCAATACCAATCGTACACTAACCTTAAAAACAGTCTATATATGAACATTTTGGTCTTGAACTGTGGTAGCAGCAGTGCTAAATACAAGTTGATTGAGATTAAGAAAAACGTCACGCTCGCCGAGGGTGGCGTTGAGAAGATCGGTTTGCCCGATGCTTTCATCAAGGTGAAACTGCCCGATGGCAGCAAACGCGAAATCGCACTTGATATAACCGACCATAACGGTGCTATCAAGGCTATACTGGACATCTTGACAGGTGCCGAATACGGGTGTATCAAGAGTTTTGACGAGATTGATGCTGTGGGGCATCGTGTGGTGCATGGTGGCGAGAAATTCAGTAGCAGTGTGTTGATTACCGACGATGTTAAGGCAATGATACGCGAGTGTTACGGCATTGCACCGCTTCATAATCCCGTCAATATGGCAGGCATTGAGGCTATTGACGCAATTTTGCCCGATGTGCCGCAGGTCGCAGTATTTGACACGGCCTTCCATCAGACGATGCCGGCAAGTTCTTACATGTATCCCCTGCCTTATAAGTACTACGAGAATGACCACGTCCGTCGTTACGGCTTCCATGGCACGAGTCATCGATACGTGTCACGCAAGGTGTGTGAGATGGTCGGTGTACCGTTTAAAGAGCAACGCATCATTTGCTGTCACATCGGCAATGGCGCGAGTATATCGGCTATAGACCACGGTCGTTGTGTCGACACTACAATGGGACTTACTCCTACCGAGGGCTTGATGATGGGCACGCGAGTGGGTGATGTTGACCCGGGAGCATTGGTGTACCTGATGCAAAAGTACGGTTTGACGGCTCAACAAATGCAAGGTATTATCAATAAGGAAAGTGGCGTGCTCGGTATCACCGGTATCAGCAGCGACATGCGCGAAGTGGTGGCTGCTGCCGAGGCGGGCAACGAGCGCGCTCGCTTGGCTCTTGACATGTACGAATTACGCATTTTGAAGTATATCGGAGCCTACGCTGCCGAGTTGGGTGGTGTGGACGTGATAGCCTTTACCGGCGGTGTCGGTGAGAACCAAACCGAGACACGTCGCAACGTGTGTGACAAGTTGGCATTCCTTGGTGTGGAAATTGATGAGGAAGTCAACAGTCGTCTGTGGCGAGGTAAAGACGGCATAATCAGCAAGCCCGGCAGTCGCGTTAAGGTGGCTGTAGTCCTCACCGACGAGGAGTATATGATTGCTCGTGACACCGAGGCTATTATCGAAGGACGCGACCCGGAATAACCCGGCAATTTTGGCACGATATTTGTATATGCAAAAATAAAAGTCTATTTTTGCACAGTTAAAATTATTCTATTAACACCTAATCTTAAATACAAATGAGATCGTTACACATTATTCTTGCTGTAATCGGCGGTGCCATTGCCGGTGCATCGCTCGGCTTGCTGTTTGCTCCCGAGAAGGGCGAAGATACCCGCAGGAAGATTGCCCGTTTGCTCCGTGAAAACGGCATCAAATTGGGCGAAGACAAGATCGGTGAGTTGGCCGGCGAAATCGCTGCCGAAATTAATGCCGGCAACGCCGACTGATACGTTACCGTCGGTTGGAGTCGGGGAATTGACTTATCTGTTTTTACATTGTCCGTATGAACGGACTTGACTCGCATGAATTATAAACATAATTACATTATTTACAATGAAATCACTCAGTATATTATACGCTTTCTTGGGCGGAGCATTGGTGGGGTGCACTGCCGCTATACTCTTTGCTCCCGAGAAGGGAACAGACCTTCGTGAACGCATCAAGAATATGCTCAAGAGCAAGGGTATTGACTTCAGCGATGACGAGGTTGAGCAGTTGGTACGTCAAATCAGTGCCCAAATCGAGGGCTGAATTTGTTGATGGAACCTAACGGAACCGATTATAAAAAGTTGTGGGACGAGGGGCGCGAGTATCTGCGTCTCGAGTGGGATTACGGCAAGTTAACCGCATTGGAAAAGCTTACCGTACTCCTGTCGGCTATCGCTGTCATCATGGTAGTGGCGGTACTCGGTGCCCTCGCACTCTTCTTTTTAATGTCAACCCTTGTCGAGTCACTCACGTTGGTCTTAGGTTCGGCGTGGGCAGCCAACCTGCTTGTGGTCTTGCTGCTGTTGCTTGCAACAGTCATCGTGTACATGTTGCGCAAGACTTTGATAATAGATCCGATAACTCGATTTTTAACCAGATTATTCTTGAGCGACAATGATAACCCCAAGTGACCCTACTGCGGTGCCTGAACCCGCATCACCGGCTGCCGACCCCGTGTGGGACGGTTTAACATTGGAGCAACTGCGCTTTCGTCGCGCGATGGCGCTTGTCCGTCGTGAGGTGGGACGTGAGCGCATGAATGGTTTGTTGTCCAATGTGAAGAGTGGTGTCCGGCGCGATGGCGTGCGTAGCCTGATGTTCTCGTCTAACACGGTCAAGGGACTGCGTTGGGTTGATTATGCCTTATTGGGATTTAAAAGTTTCAGACTGTTATCACGCTTGTTCGGTAAGAAAAAATAAAAATTTTTACTTTTTCTTGCCGTTTGGTAAAAAATTATTACCTTTGCAGCGTTGCAAGTGTAGCTGTGCTGCTTGTGACGACAATAATTACTAACTATTTAAATCTTATCTGCCTATCGACGTGACAATTACTCTTTATTAATTTAATATACGGAGTAATGAAAGATTACACTGGCTACGGTGACGATCAGTTGATTGTCCTGTATGTTGATGGAGATAACGAGGCCTTTGATGCTTTGATTGAGCGTCACAAGGATCGTATATATACTTACATATATCACTCGGTGAAAAACGAGGACTTGGCGAACGACATTTTTCAAGAGACGTTTGTCAAGGCGATTATGACTATACGTCAAGGACGATACACCGAGAACGGTCACTTCTCGGCTTGGTTAAGTCGCATTGCTCATAACTTGATAATCGACTATTATCGCCAAGTCAAGAGTGAAAATTTGCAATCAACCGACGAGACCGAGTACAATATCCTCAATCGTAAGGAACTGAGTGATATTAATATAGAGGATCGATTGGTGGCGACGCAAATCGAACATGATGTTCACAAACTCATTCTGGCCTTGCCTGAGGCTCAACGTGAGGTCTTGCTCATGAGGTATTACAAGAACATGAGTTTCAAGGAAATCGCCGACAAGACGTGTGTGAGTATCAATACCGCCTTAGGACGAATGAGGTATGCAATCCTCAATATGCGTCGTATGGCACATGAAAATCATATAGTCCTGTCAATTTAACCGATAGGCAAGAGTGACAATGGGACAAGGGAAGCCTTGTCCTGTTTAGTGTAAAGATATACCGACAACCGATTTTACTTCATAACATCAAATATGCTCAGCGAGAACGAAATTACAGTGCCTGCCGACTTGGTGGAAATAGCACCTATCAGCGATAAAGACTTCCACAACGCGATGTCTATTATGGTGGAAGAACCCGAGTTTCAACAAGTGGTGAGTTATGTGTTGCCACAATACAAATATTCGCAACTCAAGCGAGTTTTACTCGGTTTAAACAGCAAGCGCGAATTGCAACTCAAGGTGATGAAACCGTTTATTGAGGGACTGTTGGCTCGCACAACCGACGGATTGACTACCACCGGTCTTGACCATCTCGATCGCGAAACTCCCTACACCTATATTACCAACCATAGGGATATAGTTCTCGACAGTGCTCAGTTGGGTTATGCGTTACTGCGCGAGGGTATGGAAGCGTGTGAGATCGCGATTGGAAACAATTTGCTTATTTACGACTGGATTAACAAGTTGGTCAGGCTTAACAAGTGCTTTATCGTCAAGCGCAACCTCGGACGCATACAAACCTTGACCGCAGCCATTCAACTGTCGAAGTATATTCATTGGGCGATAGGAGAGAAGCACACCAGCGTATGGATTTCACAACGTGAAGGACGTTGCAAGGACAGCAACGATCGCACACAAGAGAGCCTCGTCAAAATGTTGGCTTACGGTAACCGAGAGGTTAGTTTGGTGGAGAGCATTCGCCAACTTAACATTGCCCCGATTGCTATTAGTTACGAGTATGACCCCAATGACTATCTCAAGGCAAAAGAGTTCTTGATGAAGAGCAAGGATCCGAATTGGCGCAAGAGCCCGGGCGATGACCTACTCAGTATGCAGACCGGTATCACCGGTCGCAAGGGTGAAGTACACTATGCTTTCACTCCATGCATCAACGACGAGTTAGACAAAATTCCCGAAGACCTTGACCGCTTCTTGACAGTGACGCGCATTTGTGCCATTATCGATCACGCAATTCATAGCAATTATCGCATTTTTAAGCCTAACTATATAGCTCACGACTTGCTCTTTGATGACCATCGTTTTGAAAACGAATATTCACCCGAAGATCTTGACGCTTTCAAGGAGTATTTGAGCAGCCAAATTGATAAAGTTGACATCAAATTGAGTGAGTTTGATCGCTATTATATGCTGAGCAAAATGTTGCAGATGTATTCAAACCCCTTGACAAACCGGTTGGAAGCCCTCAAATAAATGTCCAAGATAGCCGAACTGATAGCCCGCGACTTACGTCTACCCGCTGCCGGAGTTGCCGGAGCGGTGAATTTGCTTGATGATGGTGCCACTGTCCCCTTTGTGAGCCGTTATCGCAAGGAGGTAACGGGGGGACTTGATGACGTGGCATTGCAAGACATTGACAAGCGCTTGCGTTATTACCATGAGTTGGAAAAACGGCGCGCCACGATTTTGAAGTCTATTGAGAGTCAAGACAAGTTGACCCCAGAGTTGGCTGCTCGTATCAATTCGTGCTACGATGCCACCGTGCTCGAGGACTTGTATCTGCCTTTCAAGCCCAAACGCAAGACACGCGCCGAGGCCGCTCGACGACTCGGACTCGAACCTTTAGCGAGGCTGTTGATGAAGCAAGTGCCGGGTCAAAAACCGGCTAAATTGGCAGTTAAGTACGTTAATGATAACGTACCTGACACGGCAACCGCACTTGCCGGAGCCCGTGACATCATCGCAGAGTGGGTGAGTGAGAACAGTCGTGCGCGCGATATAGTGCGCCGGCATTTTCGTAGTGAGGCTTTCCTTACATCTCACTTCGTTAAAGGCAAGGAAATTGAAGGGCGTAATTATGAAACTTACTACGACTTCCGTTGTCGTTTGCGCAATATACGCTCTTATCAACTGTTGGCAATCAAGCGTGGTGAAGATGCCGGTTACTTGCGTGTTGCCACTGAGGTTAATGATGAGGCTGCGATACAATCAATTGTCGCTTACTTCATTAGCAACAGGACAGCGGAGTCGGCTGTCGAAATACGTGCTGCCGTTGAAGACAGTTATAAACGCTTGATACGTCCTTCAATCGAGAATGAGTTTATCGCACAAGCCAAGCGCAAGGCCGATGAAGAGTCTATCGCCAACTTCGCCGCCAATGTGCGACAGTTGTTGTTCGCACCGCCGTTGGGGCATAAGCGCATTCTTGCCATTGACCCCGGTATGAGAACCGGGTGCAAAGTGGTTTGCCTTGACGAAAACGGCAATTTATTGGCTCACGATGTTATCTATCCTAACGCACCTCACAATGACCTGACCGGTGCCGGCACCACGTTACTCGATTTGGTGAGGCGTTACGACAGTCGCGCCATTGCTTTGGGAAACGGCACCGGTAGTCGAGAGACTGAGCGCTTTCTCAAAAAGGTAAATTTCGGTCGTCACATTGATGTCTATATGGTCAATGAGGACGGAGCGTCAATCTATTCGGCCTCTCAAGTCGCTCGCGATGAGTTTCCCAACGAAGATGTAACTGTGCGAGGTGCGGTTTCTATCGGTCGTCGCTTGTTGGATCCGCTTGCCGAGTTAATCAAGATAGACCCCAAGTCGTTAGGCGTGGGGCAATATCAACATGATGTGGATCAGACTATGCTTCGCGATGCGTTGAATTACGCCGTCGAAGGCTGTGTCAATAGTGTGGGAGTAGACGTTAATACGGCTTCAGTACAGTTGCTCACCCACGTGTCGGGCTTGGGCGAAGTTTTGGCTCGTAATATTGTCGAATATAGACGTGAACACGGCAGTTTTACCTCGCGTATGCAGTTGCTTGATGTCCCCAAGTTGGGTAAAAAAACATTTACTCAAGCAGTCGGTTTCCTGCGCGTGCCGGGTGGTGAAAATCCGCTTGATAACAGTGCCGTTCACCCCGAACGTTACTCGCTTGTCGAACGCATGGCGCATGATGTGGGTTGCAGTGTATCCGAACTGATCACAGACGCACAGTTGCGCTCGCGTGTAAATATCGACGATTACATCGAC
The DNA here is from genome assembly GCA_937901905.1 of uncultured Porphyromonadaceae bacterium. GTDB lineage: Bacteria > Bacteroidota > Bacteroidia > Bacteroidales > Muribaculaceae > Sodaliphilus. The sequence goes on from CALDIF010000008.1 coordinate 11,691, forward strand.
GACACCGTCGGACGACCGACTTTAAATGATATTATGTCCGAACTTGAGAAGCCCGGTCGGGATCCGCGTGAAACGATAAGTCATGTGGAGTTTGACGACAGTATCAATCGCATTGAGGATATTAGCGAGGGCATGATTTTGAACGGTGTCGTCACCAATGTGACCGATTTCGGCGCGTTCGTTGACATCGGCGTACACACCGACGGGCTTATACCGGCATCGAAATTGCATAATAAGGGCGGTGTCGTCAAGTTGCACCTGTCACAAATTCTCAAGGTGCGTGTAACTCGTGTAGACCTTGATAGAGGTCGCATAGGTCTGGCAATTCATCGTAGCAATCGTCATTAAATTTGTTTGACTTGTCATGTCAATGTTTGAGCAAATAGCCTGTTTGCCTCTGTTTCAGGGCGTGAGCACCGAGCGCATCTCTCGCTTGGTTGAAAAAATACCTTTTCACTTTATCAAGGTGAAGTCAGGCGAAACAATCGTCACTGCCGGAACGCGTTGTGAGCATATGCGCTTTTTGGTATCGGGTTCGATAAGACAGGTGTATCGTTTCGCCGACACTAAGGTGACGGTAGCGTGCAATTTGAATGCTCCCGATGTTATCGGGGCGGAGTTCTTGTTCGGTAGGAATAATTACTACCCATTTGATGTCATTGCCGACAATGATGCCGGCTTGTTGTTGTTGACTAAGCGCAACTACTTGGCGATGATTAACAGTGATCGCATTTTCTTGTTCAATATTCTCAATCTGCTGTCCGGTGCCGCCCAACGCATGTCGGTTGTGAATAATGTGACATCGGTAATGTCGCCTACGTCAAAACTGAAGGCTTTCCTCTCCGGTGTCGTGCCACCGGGTGCAGTAAACATTGTCGTTAACTATGTGATGCGTGACTTGTGTGGCTTGATAGGTGTTTCGCGCCAAGCATTGATGACGGCATTGGAAACGCTTGCCACCGACCGACATCTTACCTATGACTCAAACTCTATCAAGTGGCATATTACCGAATGTGATACAGTGCCTGATGGCGATTTGGAAAACTAAATGCGGGTTAGGGGTAAATTGTCCCGATGTGTTCCCGATGTCCCCGATGTGTTCCCGATGTGTCCGATGTGTCCGATGTGTTGTGAATTATTTGCACAGCCGATGAAGATTTTGTACCTTTGCGGTCGTTTTTTCAGAAAAGTCTAAAGTAAAAAATATCAAACTATCAATCAATGAACGTTGAATTCAACAAAATTGACAATGTGAACGCCAATATCACGATTTCACTTGTCGAAGAAGACTACAGTGCCGATTACAAGAAAACCCTCAACGAGTTGGGACGTCGCAATTCGATTAAGGGCTTCCGTCGCGGTCACGTGCCTGCCGCTTTGCTCCGTAAATTGTTCGGTCCGCAAGCCATGTCACAAGTGGTTGACCGCAAGGTGAGTAGCGCACTGCGTGAGTATATAGTCAACAACGATGTTAATGTGTTGGGCGAACCGATGCTTGCTGAGGGTACAAACGTTGACTTGATGAATGAGAAAGAGTTCTCCTTTACTTTCAACGTGGGTCTTGAACCGGAATTCCAGGTCGAACTTGACAAGATTTCGGTGACTCACTATGACATCGAGGTTACCGATGCTCTCGTTGATGACCACATCGCCGTTGACCGTAAGAACTACGGCAAGCAGCTACCGGGTGAGGTGAGCGAGGCCGACAGTATGCTACGCGGCACACTTTCCGAACTGGACGAGAACGGTGAGGTTAAGGAGAACGGCATTCATGCCGAACGTACTGTGATCGCAATTGCCCGCACCGATAACTCAGAGCAAAAGGCTCGTCTCGTGGGTCTGCACCCCGGCGATAGCGTGACTGTGAACCCGGCTCTCATTGCCGGTGACAACAAGCGCATGCTCGAGTCGATGTTGGAGGTTGACAGTGAGGTCGCCGAACAAGCAACCGGTGACTTCCGTCTTGACGTCGACGAGGTAATGGTTTACCAAGATGCCGAACTCAATCAGGAGTTCTTCGACACGGTTTTAGGTAAAGATGTAGCCACTACCGAGCAAGAATATCGCGACAAGGTGCACGCGATGATTGCATCGCAGTTCGCAGCCGATGCCGACTACCGCTTCACTATCGATGCTCGCAAGGCTATAGTAGAGCAAGTCGGTGCGCTCGAGTTGCCCGAGGACTTCCTCAAGCGTTATTTCCTCAGTGTCAACGAGGGTGTCACAGCCGAACAGATTGCCGAGGACTTCGACGCGTCGCGCGATGCCTTAGTGTGGCAGTTGATACTCAGCAAGATAGAGCGTCAACTTCAAGTAAAACTTGAAGCCGAAGACCTTGTCGAAGTGGCACGAAATATCGCTGCACAACAACTCGCACAGTATGGCTTGGGTAATGCCCCCGCCGAGGTGATTGACAATTATGCTAATCGCATACTCAAAGATGAACGAATGTCAAGCCAGGTGCGTGATAGCGCGCGCGAGCGTAAGATATTCACAGCGTTGAAACAGGTTGTTACTGTTGTCGAGCACACGGTGAGTCTCGAAGAATTCAGCGACTTGTTCAAGCAGGCTGAGTAAATAGGGCATTTAACCCAAGTGACTTTTTATGAGCCGTGGAGTGCCGTGTCGCACTTTCCGCGGCTCAATTTTATTTTTTTTCAATGACACAATTATTATTGTAAAACGCGACCGATTTATTTGTAGGAGTGAAAAAAAAGTTGTAATTTTGGGAAAAATATCATTCAAATACATAAAAACATTAATCATTCATTAACTACTGTTTTAACAATGCAAAACGATTTTCGCAAATTCGCAGTTAACCACTTGGGCATGAATGGTCTCGCGTTGGATCAATATACCGGTAGCGTTAATTCCAATTATATATCGCCCACAATCATGGAGGAGCGCCAACTCAATGTTACTCAACTTGACGTATTCTCTCGCTTGATGATGGATCGCATCATCTTCATGGGCACCGAGGTTACCAGTTATGCAGCCAATGTGATTCAAGCGCAGTTGTTATATCTTGACTCGTCCGATCCCGGCAAGGACATCTCGTTGTATATCAATTCGCCCGGCGGCTCGGTTTACGACGGATTGGGTATTTATGACACGATGCAATACATTCAGAGCGATGTGTCAACTATCTGTACCGGTATGGCTGCGAGCATGGCTGCTGTGCTACTGGTTGCCGGCGAGAAGGGCAAGCGTTTCGCCCTCAAACATTCTCGCGTGATGATTCACCAGCCGATGGGTGGTATTCAAGGTCAAGCCAGTGACATCGAGATAACCTCTCGTGAAATAATCAAACTCAAGCAGGAACTCTACAACATTATTGCCGAGCACAGCGGACAACCTTACGACAAGGTCTATGCCGACAGCGATCGCGATTATTGGATGACCTCCGACGAGGCATTGGAATATGGAATGATTGACCGCGTGCTTGTAAAGCCTTCCAAATAAGATAAATGGCAAAAAAGAATAAATCCGTTCCCGATTTGATGCACTGCTCCTTCTGCGGTCGCTCGGCCGATGAGGTGGACGTGATGCTCCCCGGCATTGATGGCAACATTTGCAGCGACTGTCTGTCAAACGGTTATGTGGCATTGCAAGAGTATCAGCGACAACTCTCGTCGTCCGTAACCGCCAAACTCAACTTGAGCACACTGCCCAAGCCGGCTGATATTAAAGCCTATCTTGACTTGTACGTGATAGGGCAAGATGAGGCAAAGCGATATTTGTCGGTGGCTGTTTACAATCACTACAAGCGTTTGTCACAAAGTCGTGATGACGATGTTGAGATTGAGAAGAGTAATATTATTATCGTAGGTCCCACCGGAACCGGCAAGACCCTGTTGGCTCGCACCATAGCGCGTCTGCTCAAAGTGCCGTTTGCAATGGTCGATGCCACCGTGCTGACCGAGGCTGGCTACGTGGGCGAGGATATCGAGAGTCTGCTCACCCGACTGCTTGCAGCGTGTGACTACAACGTTGCTCAAGCCGAACAGGGCATCGTGTTCATTGATGAGATTGACAAGATTGCCCGTAAGGGAGATAACCCGTCAATAACACGTGATGTGAGCGGTGAGGGTGTGCAACAAGGCTTGCTTAAGTTATTGGAAGGCTCTATCGTGAATGTGCCTCCACAAGGGGGGCGCAAGCACCCCGAGCAAAAAATGATTGCCGTCGACACGAAGAATATCCTCTTTATTTGTGGGGGAGCATTTGAGGGTATAGAGCGCAAAATTGCGATGCGCCTCAACACTCATGTGGTGGGCTACAGTTCGGCAGGTGACCGTGTCTCACGCGAGGATCGCGACCGCTTGTTGCGATATGTCGCCCCACAGGACTTGCGTTCTTACGGCTTGATACCCGAAATTATCGGTCGTCTGCCGGTACTTACCAACCTTGAACCATTGGATCGCGCTGCACTGCGACGCATTCTGACCGAACCCAAGAACAGCATCGTCAAACAATACGTCAAACTCATGGCGATGGATAAAGTGAAGTTGAAAATTGACGATGACGTGTTGGACTATGTTGTCGATAAAGCGATAGAGTTCAAGTTGGGTGCACGTGGACTGCGTTCGATCTTCGAGACCATCATGATGCAAGCGATGTACGATGTGCCGAGTAGTAATGCCTCAACATTCCGTCTCACGCGTGACTATGCCGCACATCAGTTGGAAACATCGATGTTTGATGCTGTGTTGCAGTCTCGCTGACGATTTTGCCAGGTGAAAATCAACCATGAGCATATTAATTTGACCTAACCATGACCAACCGACAAGACTTGATTGAGAACCTCAAACGCTATTTCGGCTTCGAGACGTTCAAGGGAAATCAAGAAGCGATTATCAACAACGTGTTGAACGAGAACGACACGTTTGTTCTCATGCCCACCGGTGGAGGAAAATCGCTGTGTTATCAATTGCCCGCCTTGATGATGGACGGTACGGCAATTGTGATTTCGCCACTGATCGCGCTGATGAAAAATCAAGTGGACGCGATGCGCAACTACAGTGAGGACGATTCGATTGCTCACTTCCTCAACTCGTCGTTAACGCGCCAGCAGATAGATCAAGTGCGCACCGATGTGCTTGCCGGTAAGACCAAGATGCTGTATGTCGCTCCCGAGACGCTCACCAAGACCGAGAATGTCGACTTCCTCAAGCAGGTGCCGATTGCATTCTATGCCGTTGATGAGGCTCATTGCATCTCGGAGTGGGGACATGATTTCCGCCCCGAGTATCGCAATATCCGCAAGTTGATTGAGGCTATCGGAAAACGCCCCATCATAGCCTTGACCGCGACTGCCACGCCCAAGGTTCAGCATGATATACAGAAGAACCTCGGCATGATAGGAGCCACTGTCTTCAAGTCGTCTTTTAATCGCCCCAATCTCTACTATGAGGTTCGTCCCAAGACCAAAGATATAGATCGTGACATTATCCGATTTATTCGTGACAATGAGGGTAAGAGCGGTATCATCTATTGTTTGAGTCGCAAGAGTGTTGAAGACCTTGCCGAGACGCTGCGAGTGAACAACATCAAGGCTCTGGCCTATCATGCCGGAATGGACTCGGTTACGCGTACTGCCAATCAAGACGCTTTCCTGATGGAAGATGTTGATGTCATAGTCGCGACAATCGCTTTCGGCATGGGCATTGACAAACCCGATGTGAGGTTTGTAATTCACTATGACATTCCCAAGAGTCTCGAGGGTTATTATCAGGAAACGGGACGCGCCGGACGTGACGGTGGAGAAGGCAAGTGTATCACTTTCTTCTCTCATCGCGATCTGGACAAGTTAGAGAAGTTTATGCAAGGAAAACCTGTGCTTGAGCAGGAGATCGGCAAACAACTGCTTGTTGAGACTGCTTCTTATGCCGAGTCAAGCGTGTGTCGTCGTCGCACTCTGTTACATTACTTCGGTGAACAATACGATGAGGACAACTGTGGTAATTGTGATAATTGTTTGCACCCCAAAAAGAGTGTCGAGGCGGGTGACGAACTGCGTGCGGCATTGGAGGCTATTCTCGAAATGAACGAGCGTTTCAAGGTTGACCATGTGGTTAATGTGTTGCGCGGACGCACAACAGCCGATGTTACATCATATCGTCATGACGAGTTGGACTTGTTCGGCTGTAAGTCCGATGTCGATGCTTCTTTTCTCTCGGCTGTAATACGTCAGGGTATCATTGCCGGTTACATCGAGAAAGATATAGAAAATTACGGAGTCCTCAAGGTCACTCGGTCGGGTCACGAATTTCTTGAGAGTAAATGCCCGTTCATGGTTGTTGAGAATAATCGTTTTGATGACGAAGCGGTTGATGCCTCGGCGAGTGGTGGTGCCGGTGGTGCATTAGACCCCGAACTGTATGCTATATTGAGCGACTTGAGGCGCAAGATTGCCAAGAAGAACAACCTGCCACCTTACGTCATCTTCCAGGATCCGTCGCTTGATGCCATGGCAACCATCTATCCTATAACGATTGAGGAGTTGCAGAATCTCCCCGGAGTAGGTGCCGGCAAGGCTCGTCGTTACGGCAACGAGTTTGTCGAGACCATCAAGACCTATGTCGAGCAAAATGAGATTGTGCGCCCCGTCGACTTGCGTGTTGTGCGCTCGGTGCAGCGCAAGAGCAGTTTGCGCCCCGAGTTGATACGGTGCATTGACCACAAGATAAGTCTCGATTCCCTTGCCGAGAGTAAAGGTCTGGAGTTTGATGAGTTGCTCGATGAACTCGAGGCTATCGTGTATGCCGGTTATCGCATTAACATTGATTACTTCCTTGAAGAACGTCAACTTGACGAGGATATACAAGACGAGATATACGAGTATTTCCGCAACAGCAAGACCGATGATCTTGACGAGGCTCGCAAGGAATTGGGTGAAGACTATACCGACGACGAGATACGTTTGGTGCGTGTGAAGTTCCTTAGTGACATGGGTAACTGAGGCTCGAGCGGTCTGATGAGTTAAAACATGTTTACTTGAGCGATGTCGGTATAATTTTGTGATACTTGTTTCGTTATATTCTTGTGTCGTGATCAATATCAGGTATTGATGTTGAGCATGCCGTGGGTAGGCAGTTTCCCGACATCGGCATTTGATGACGCGTGATAAATACAGTTCTTTAACATAATTTGGCGGTCGACTAACCGCTCACTGACAATGAAAATTAAGAGTAAATTGCTAATGTCATGCTCACTCGCTGCAGCCGCATTATTGTCGATTGCAGCCACCGATCCTGTTTTGATGACAGTCGCAGGACATGACGTGAGATTGAGTGAATTTAATTACTTGTACAACAAGAACTCACAACAACAGATTGAGCAAGAACCGCTCGACCGCTATGTTGACCGTTTTGTGGTTTACAAACTCAAGGTCGCCGATGCGCTCGCTGCCGGTATCGACACCACCGATGCATTCCGAACCGAGTTTGAAGGGTACCGCAATGATATTATCGGTCCGTTCCTTGTCGATACCACTGTGATTGAAGACCTTGCACGTGACATCTATTCGCGCTACACACGCAATGTCAACATTGATCACATGATGTTACCATCGGGCAAATCCTTCGAACAACAACAGCGACAGTTGGCTCTCATGGATAGCCTGCGCAACGTGATCATTGCCGGCGAACCGTGGGATAGTGTTGCCGTTCACTATTCGTCCGACCCTTCGGTGCGACACAATAAAGGTCACTATGGGTACATCAATGCCGGTGTGTTCCCCACGGCATTTGAACAAGTCGCATTCGATACACCGGTGGGGGAGATTTCCAAGCCGTTTGCGACGCGTTACGGCATACACATGGTTCGCGTCAACGCTACTCGTGCCGATGAGGGACAAGTGTTGACCGCACACATCATCAAAATGTTTTTTGATGATCGTAGTGACAGCATTAAGCAGGTAATGCGCCACGAACTTGACCTCGTTTACGATACCCTCAAAGCGGGTGGCGACTTTGCCGAGTTGGCACGTCGAAACAGTGACGATTTGCAGACACGATACAAAGGGGGTGTTTTGCCGTGGTTCGGTCGCGGTCGCATGGTACCCGAATATGAGGACAGGGCATTTGCAATGCAAGTAGGCGATATTTCCGAGCCGTTCGAGTCGCCCTACGGTTTTCATATTCTCAAGAAATTAGATGCCCGTCCCACCCAAGACTACGCTTCCATGCGTGAAAACCTCATCAAGATCATTAAGGAGGACGAACAACTGAAAGGTACACCGCGAGCTGCTGTCATCGAGCGTATGAAAAAACAATATGGATTCAAGTGGAATTCCGATTTGGACAGGTATCTCAACAAACTGTTGGCATCGACTACCTACAATGAAACATTCCTCAACACCGTGTTAAAGAACAGCAAACAAGAGGTTTGTTCTTTCGCAGGTCGCAAACTCACGGTTGCCGATCTTTCGTCGCACCTCAGTCCCGCACCGATTAGCGACCCTACTGCAGCCGCCACCTACATCAAGGAGACCCTGGTGGACGCAGCCGATAATGCAGTAATGGATCATTACAGTGCAAACATCGTCAATGACAACGAGGATTTTCGTAACTTGTTGGGAGAGTATCGCGACGGAATGTTGTTGTTCGAAATCAGTGATCGTCGAGTGTGGAGTGGTGCACAAACCGATACGATAGGTCTGCGACAATACTATGAGGCCAATCGTGACAAGTATCGCTGGACAGCCCCGCGTTTCAAAGGCATCATCTTGAGCGCGACAAACGACAGTGTACTCGGTTTGGTCAAAAATGAACTCACCGACATGCGAGCCGCCGGACTCCCCATGGATTCAATAACGATGAAATTGGCAAGATCTCACGGCCGATTAATTAAGATGGATCGTATGACAGTGGCACAAGGCGAGAACAAACTCGCCGATTACCTCTGCTTCGACGTACCTCGCGGTGAAATGCCCTATAAGAATTACACCGAAGCCATGGTGATTGATGGCGGACTCATCGATCAGCCTCAATCGATCGCCGATGTGCGCGGAAGGGTGACGAGTGACTATCAAGATGTTCTCGAGGCACGCTGGATTGCCGAGTTGCGAGCCAAGTACCCCGTGAAGATTAACAACAAGGTTCTAAAGTCGTTGAAAACCGGCAAATAATCATTAACTGCACTGATGAAATTTTCTAATGTGAAACACATCGCGTGGGTTGTTGCGACACTGTTATTCACGATAATGAGTGTCAACGCGCAGAACAACGTTGCCGAGGAGGTCGCGTGGGTTGTGGGCGATGAACCTATATTCAAGAGTGATATTGAGGAACAGTATCTCAACATGCAGTACGAGCGCGTGGAACTTGACGGCAATCCCTACTGTGTCATTCCGGAGCAAATGGCGATTAACAAACTCTTTTTGCATCAAGCCAAACTTGACACTGTTGAGGTTCAAGACGCTCAAATTATAAAGGAGGTTGAGAGTCGCATCAACTACTATATAGCCAATCTCGGTTCGAAAGAAAAAGTGGAGGAATATTTCCACCAGTCGTTACCGCAGATGCGCGAGAAATTGGCTGATATGTTCCGTGATCAGTACGCAGTGCAAATGGTTCAGCGTAATCTTACCGAGAAGGTGAAATCAACGCCGGGTGAGGTTCGCCGTTATTTCAACAAGTTGCCTAAAGATTCCCTGCCATATGTCCCACTGCAGGTTGTCGTGCAGATTATCACTGTTGATCCCATCATTCCTCAGCAGGAGATTGATGAGGTGAAGGCTCGACTGCGTGATTATGCTAACCGTGTTACAACAGGCGAGAGTGAGTTCTCCACGCTTGCCATCTTGTATAGTGAGGATCAAGCAACCAGTATGTATGGGGGCGAAACCGGTTTCCAGAGCCGTTCGGTGTTGCTGCCCGAATATGCAACAGCGGCATTCAACTTGAGCGACCCAAAGCGTGTGAGCAACATTGTTGAGGCCGAAGACGGTTTTCACATTATTCAGTTGATTGAGAAACGTGGTGATCGCATCAACACGCGCCATATTTTATTACGACCCAAGGTGTCGGATAAGGACTTGACTGATGCTCTCGCTCGCCTCGACTCGGTGCGAAGCGACATCGTTGACGGCAAGTTGACTTTCGAGCAGGCGGCTTTTTATATCTCGCAAGATAAGTCTTCACGCAATAACGACGGCATCATGCTCAACGAGGAGTCACACAGCAATCGCTTTGAGATGCAAGAATTGCCTGCCGAAGTCGGCAAGTTGGTTGATACTATGCAGCCCGGTGACATCAGCAAGCCGTTTATCATGACCGATAGTAAGACACGCCGTGACCAGGTGTGTATAGTTCGCTTGATGCAACGTATTGACGGTCACAAAGCCGACCTTGCCGAGGATTTCCAAACGATCAAGGACATGTGTGAGAACGAACGCAAGGAACAAATTATTCGTGACTGGGTGAAAGAGAAACAGCGAACCACTTATGTTTACATTGAAGAGGGGTGGCGCGATTGTGAATTCAAGTACGACTGGTTAACAACCGACAATGTTAAGTGAGAAGCACAATATAACGCGATCATGGCGATGGTCACCGCTTGTGGCGGTGACCACGCTTGTGTTGTGTGCGATTGTGCCTCAACTGCGTGCCGCTCAACCGACCAAACCCTTCGAACCTCAAATACCCAAGGCTGACCGGTACCAGATGAATCGTGTGTTCATCGAACATGCCGACTCATTGCTTGCCGACGAACAAGTGAGTTCGGAATATCAAGTGCTCAAAGGTAATGTGCGTTTTCGCCGTGCCGATATGTATATGTATTGTGACAGTGCCCATTTCTACGATAAGACAAGTTCACTCGACGCCTTCGGCAATGTGCGCATGACACAGGGTGACACTTTGTTCGTTTATGCCGACGTGTTACATTACATCGGTGAGGTGCAATTGGCTCAACTGCGACATCATGTGCGCTTGGAAAACCGAAATGCCATCTTGCTCACCGATAGTCTTGACTACGACGTTCAAGCCGGACAAGGCTATTATTTTGACGGTGGCGTGCTTCGTGATGACCGCAATGAAACCGAATTGGTCAGTCGCAACGGACGATATGATGTGCATACCAAAATTGCCGAGTTTGTTACCGATGTGAGGTTGCTCAATGAGCAATATGAGATGAACACTAACTTCCTGCAATATAACACACGCACCCACGTCGCCTCTATCTCCGAGATGACCGAAATTATCAGTGACAGCAGTACAATCTATACGAGTAACGGATGGTATAACACGAGCGCCGATGATGCAACCCTGTTTGACCGCTCTACTGTTGTGGCACGTGACGGACAGACCCTCACAGGTGACACCCTATACTATGATCGTAAAAAAACTTACGGCGAGGCACGCGGTAATGTGATCCTCACCGATACGGCTCACCATGTGATACTTGACGGTGACTACGGTTATCACGATGATGTGGCTCACTACAGTTTTGTTACGCGTAATGCTCGCGCTCGTGAGTTCTCGGGCAAAGACACGCTGTACCTGCATGCCGACACCTTGTGTACCATTATTGAGGGCGAGGACAGTCTGCGACTGTTACGGGCTTTCAATAAGGTTAAGTTCTATCGTGTCGACGTTCAAGGTATGTGCGACTCCATGCAGGTGAGCGAAGGAGACTCGATATTAAGGTTGTTCAAGCAGGCTGTTATATGGAGCGATGATCGACAAATAGTGTGTGACGAAATTAATGTGCACTTCAACGATAGTACGGTAGATTGGGCAACATTGCCGTTGCCGGGGATTGTGGTCAGTCATGTGGGTGAACGTTATTATGACCAATTGTCCGGCAAGCGCATGACAGCAACATTCGAGAATGGCGAGATGCGTCGGTTGGATGTAACAGGTAATGTCATGGCTATCATGTATCCTCAAGAAAATGACAGCACCTACAACAAGATGGTGAATGCAGAGTCGGGTTACATGACCCTGTTGCTCAAACCCAAGCAAGAAGTTGAAAAACTCACAATGTGGCCCGAAGTGACCGGACAGGTGACCCCCTTGTTCCAATTGAAATCGTCGCAAATGTTCCTCCCTCAATTCGTGTGGTACGAGGATAAGCGACCGCTCACCCCCGATGATATTTTCCCACCGGTGCAACGTCCCGTTAGGGTGAACGATATTATCGATAGTGAATTATCCGACGAATTAACGCCTGTTGACGATGAGTGATGTAATTAAATTGTTGCCCGATAGTGTCGCTAACCAAATTGCAGCAGGCGAGGTCATACAACGTCCGGCATCGGTCATTAAAGAGTTGGTTGAGAATGCCATTGATGCCGGAGCAACCGTAGTGGAGATAATTTTGAAAGAAGCGGGACGAAGCCTCGTACAAGTGGTTGACAATGGGTGCGGAATGAGCGATACCGATGCACGTCTCGCATTCGAGCGGCACAGTACAAGCAAAATTCGTAGTGCAGCCGACTTGTTTGCCCTGCATACCATGGGGTTCAGAGGCGAGGCCCTCGCATCAATAGCCGCTATTGCCCAGGTCGAATTACGCACACGACGTGTGGACGACCAATTGGGTACCCGACTCATCATCAACGGCTCGCAGTGTGAACTTCAAGAACCCGTTGCTTGTCCGGCCGGCAGTAATTTCATGATTAAGAACTTGTTTTACAATGTGCCGGCAAGGCGTAAGTTCCTCAAGTCCAATCGTGTCGAATTGGCGAATATAATGCGTGAGTTTGAGAAATTGGCTCTTATCAACAATACGGTTGCGTTCACGCTCGTGCATGACGGTAAAGTGTTGTATAAATTGCAACCTTCATCGTTCTTGAAACGCATCTGTGCGGTATTCGGACACAATCTCGAACAGCAGTTGTTGCCGGTTGATGTTGATACTTCATTAATCAAGATTACGGGATTTGTCGGGCGCGTGGAACATGCTCGCCGTCGGGGATCGTTGCAATATCTGTTTGTCAACGAGCGCTTTATGAGACATCCTTATTTTCACAAGGCGATCATGGCTTGTTACGAGCAACTCATTCCCACCGATTGCCAACCCAACTATTTCCTGCGGTTCAACGTTGAACCTCAAGCCATTGATGTTAATATCCACCCGACGAAAACCGAAATCAAATTTGAAGATGAATTGCCCATTTGGCAGATATTGAACACGAGCGTCAAGGCAACACTCGGTCGTTTTAATGACGTGCCGGCGATTGACTTTGACACCGATGACCTGCCACAGTTCAAACCGTTTGACGCTGATGTTACACCGGTTATACCACAGCAGCAAATCGACAAGTCATATAATCCGTTCAAAGAACATGCCCGGAGCGGGGCGGCACCTGCGCGTACGGTCGCCGGCACCGATTGGGAACAGTTGTATCGTCGATTTGAAGACGACAGGAAGCCCACCGGGAATGGTAATGAGACTTCAGCAGCGTCCGAGCGCAATTCAGGAACCGAACAACTGTTTGATAACAGCGCAGCCGATGCTTCATTTTACATTCAACTGCGCGGACGTTACATATTAACACCGGCGCGTAGCGGTTTGATGATCATTGATCAACATCGGGCACACATGCTCATCTTGTATGACAAGTACACGCACGCTCATGCAGCCGCCTCGACACACATGCCGTCGCAGAGTTTGCTTTTTCCTGTCACCCTTGATCTTGACCCGGAGCGAACTGCTGTTTTGTCAAACATTGTTCCGATGATGGAACAGTTCGGTTTTTCATTGTGCGAACGTGACGGCGCATGGCAAGTTACCGCACTGCCCGCCGACGTGGACATGCAAACTGTGACAGCAGTGATTGACGATCTCTTGACCCGTGTCGCCAATGCAGCGGAAGGAGAGGAAAGCGAGACGATGCGTCAATCGACAGTTCAGCGAATTGCGCTCAGTGTGGCCACCAATGCCGCCATACCCTACGGACGCACTTTGTCGGGAGAAGAAATGGAGCACCTTGTTTCCCAATTGTTGAGTCTGCAAGCACCCAATTATACACCCACGGGCAAGTTGATAGTAACTATCGTCCCCTTTGACTATTTCAACCGTTTGTTCCAATAATAACAGGAGAGGTTTTTGATGCCTCTCCTGCCGTGAATTTCAGTCGATAAAGCGACGTGTGATGTCGCCGTATTCATCAATTCGCCTATCGCGTAAGAACGGCCACCAACGACGCACGTTCTCGCTACGCTTGAGGTCAACTTCAGCCACAGCAACTGTCTCTTTATTGTCGGCGCGGTAGAGAAATTCACCTTGAGGACCGCTCACAAAACTGTTACCCCAAAATGTGATGCCCCCTGTTTGACCGCTCGGGTCAATTTCGTGCCCGACACGGTTTACCGTTACAACGGGCAAGCCGTTAGCCACTGCGTGACCGCGTTGTACAGTCAGCCATGCCTCGAGTTGGCGACTTTGTTCGTCAGCAGTGTCGCTACTCTCGGTTCCGATAGCGGTAGGATACACGAGTAAGTCGGCTCCGGCCAGTGCCATCAAGCGTGCTGCCTCAGGATACCACTGATCCCAACACACCAGCACTCCCAATCGCCCCAACGAAGTGTTAATGGGTTTGAAACCGAGGTCACCGGGCGTGAAATAGAATTTTTCGTAGTAGGCAGGATCATCAGGTATGTGCATTTTGCGGTAATATCCGGCGATGCTCCCATCGGAGTCAAGTACCACAGCCGTGTTGTGATACAATCCGGTCGCTCGTTTCTCAAAAATGGAGGTCACCAAAACTACGCCATTTAGCTTTGCCACCTTGCGATAGGTATCTATCTCCGTGCCATTTAGATTCACCGCAAGATCGAAGTTTGTAACACTTTCTTGTTGACAAAAGTAAAGGCTGTCATGCAACTCTTGCAGCACTACCATTTGTGCACCGGCAGCCGCACACTCGCCAATCTTGTCAATTAACCGGCTGCGATTGTTGTCAACGTCAGCACTGTTGGCTTGTTGTATAATACCTATTTTCATGTTGTTATATTTGTTCGTTTAATAGTTTGATTTATCACTCCCGATTATCTCGGCTTGTGTCGGTCATATATTCATCGTGGCACAGTGTAATGAGCCGTGTTGCTTTATTAAAGCCCTACAATCAATGCCTATCACTTCGCGGTCGGCGAAACATGCCTGTATGGTCGATAGTGCGGTTCGGTCGGTCGGCTCGTTGCCGTAGGCGGGCACAAGCACACGATTATTGGTGACAAGGAAGTTGGCATATGTTGCCGGCATGAGATGTCCGTCGTCGTCATGTAAATGCGGAGCCTCGGGAAGGGCAATCAAGCGATAAGGCACACCCTCGGTATCGGTGAATGTGCGCAACTGTGCAAGCATTTGCATGGTCTCGTGTTGCGATGTGGACGGACTGTACAGTATGATGCCGCCGGGTGCGAAACGTGCCAAGGTGTCAATGTGACCGTCGGTATCATCGCCCGCGATGTCGCCGTAGTCTAACCACAACACTTGCTTCACTCCTAATCGCGACTTGAGAACTTGCTCAATCTCCTCTCGCTTGAGGGTGTCGTTGCGATTGGGCGATAGCAAGCATCGGCTGGTCGTCATCAATGTGCCTCGCCCGTCGCTCTCTATTGAGCCTCCCTCGAGAACTACGTCAAGAGCCGATTCCAAGGGATAGGGTAGTGCGCCGGCATCAGCGAGTCGTCGGTTGACCATATTGTCATGGCAAGCGGCAAACTTCATGCCCCATGCGTTAAATGTAAAGTCCAACAAACGGGAGTACCCACCGTCAACAACGCGTATGGGACCATAGTCACGAGTCCATGTGTCGTCGGTCTCCACTTTAACCTCGGTGACCGACTTGTCATCTATGCCACATTCAACGGGACTGACCAGTAACACTCGCTCTCCACCTCCGGTAATGCCGGCAATGATATTGCGATAACATTCTTGCACTTCGGGCAGCATGTCACTCCAGTCGGTACCGTCGTGTGGCATCGCCATCAGTATCAATTGTTGTCGTTCCCACTCGGCGGGCAAGCGCCGTTGTGTAGTGTCATCGGTCTTATTCATTCTTAATGGTTTGTTATAGCATTACTCGTTGATTGATGTATTTCAAGTGACCCGGAAGTTAAAATCGTGCACTGAAGTTCATTGTCAACCCCTTCGCGGTGATGTCATAACCGGGAGTGACCACTGCTGTTATCTTGCGCTGTCCGCCTGCAGAAAGTCCCGACAAGCGCTGTTCGAACGGCAGTAACAGGTAGGCGGCACGAGCGCCTAAAATTCCTAATCCGGCACCGAACAAAACATCGTTGAGATAATGTCTATGATTGCTCAATCGCATGACGGCAACGGCGCATGCCACAGCATATCCCGCCATGCCGTAAGTGTTGCCGTATTCCAAGCGCAGCAACTCAGCCCCTGTGAATGCAAGGGCTACATGTCCCGATGGGAACCCGTGATTGTCGCTGTTATCGGGGCGGCTCGCACGAACCGCTTTTTTTAATGCGTACGCGCTGCCAAGTGAAAGCGCATGAGCGGTCGCAGTTAACAATACCCGGTCAATTATGCGGTTTTGCCCTTTCTCTCCGGGTACGGTCATCAACCCCAGGTAGGCTGCCGATGGTGCAAATCGCAGGTAGTCGTCAGCATGAGTGATACCGCTGCCAAACCAACTGTCCACCCCCTTGATTACACTGTTAGGCCGATTTATACCAAGCATGACACCGGCGAGCAATAAGGTGCCCGGCACCGCCAGTTGTGCTGCCTTGAAGTAATATTGCCCTTTACAGGACAGGCTGTCGGTGTCCTCTTCAACATCTGCAGCCATGCCATTCATGGGAATGACCAGCAGCAACACCACGATTGTAATATGTGTCAGCAGTGTCTTCATTATTTGCAAAGGTACAAAAACTTGCCTTGTGAGGCAAATTTAATAGGGGCTATTGAGATTAACGTTGAAGGGCACCGCCCGACAAGTCAATGACAGGCAAGCCGAGAGAGTCGCACTCTGTGATAAACTTCAGTCGGGTATCAAGGTCGATGTTAGCAGCGAGAATTACCGTGTCAAATGTGGTGTATCTACTCAATCCGGTGATATTGTTGTGATAACTGCGAGTAACCAGTATGAACCGTCCGTGCCGGGTCGCACAATTGTCCACACTCCTCGCTTGTGAGCGTTTCCACTCGCCTCCACCGACGGCAATAGTGGTATATTCGGGTAGGGAGAGTAATTGAAAACGCGTTTTGGACAGACTGTCATTTTTCACACTGACGGTGCTCAAGTCCTTTATACCATGATAAGCCAACAGACCGCGCATCTCGCGCTCGAAACCCTTCTCGTCGTAGTATTTGTCATATGGAGCCCACACCACTGCGCTGTTACCGTTGATGCTTAACACGCGTGTACCGGTTGCACCGTTAAGAAAATAGGTGATGTGGGAATTGAGTCGTTGTCGGGTAGAGCATGTGTTAAGGGCGCTTGCAAGCAAGAGTATGATGCTCACAATGATATAACGGGTGTCGTGTCGCACCAGTGCCAGCAGTACTGTTGCTGTGAGGCAACACATCAACACGGCACCTGTGCTGTCAATCCATACGTTAGAACCGATGTCGGCCGACCATGTCGCCACATGACCCGCAATATAGTCTATACTATTGTTGCCGATGTTCATCAAGGTGGCACTCCATGACGGGTCTAATCCAAATAGTGCGCAACCTGTTTCGATACAGCAAATAGCCATTAATATAGGAAAAAGCGGCATCAAAATCACGTTGCTCAATACCGACAAGGGAGACACTGTATTGAAGTAATAGGCTGTTGCAGCCGCTGTTGCAAGCGATGCAACAGTTGAAATGACTGCAATAGAAATGATGTAATTTAATATGGTACAGCGAGTTCTTAATGACGGCAAAATTTCAGATGATGCTACCGATACTGTGAGTACCGTTAGGTAGGACAATAGGAAACCGACGTGAAATAAGTCGGCAGGGCGCAGTAACAGTGTGATTGACGCGGCAATACACAGCGAATTCCCGGTGTCGGTCTTGCGATAGAAGATGTGTGCAATCATCATCGTGACAACGAGGATTGATGCGCGCACAACGCTGGGCGACAGACCTGTGAAAAACATGTAACCGAGTGTGATAATGATGGTTATGACAAGTCGTGACTTGCGATGACCGGTGAAATCAAGCGGATAAAGCAGTATCATGACGAGCATGGATAGTATCGCGATGTGCAATCCGCTGAGGGCGAGCATGTGAGCAATGCCGGCGGCAGAATAAATTTCGCGAGTGTCACGTTCGATGTAATCGCTGTTGCCGAGTGTGAGAGCAATAACGAGTCGACGAGAAGCGGGCGACAGGTTATCCATGGCGAAAACGGAGTGCTCGACCCGGTGTCGATAGGTGGCGATGAGTGTGAGTAGAGTGTGTTGTGTTCCAACTTTTGTGACACTGTGAGCATCAAGGCGTTGCATGATTCCGATGCCGTTGCGCCTACAATAGTTGCTGTAGTCAAATTCATGCGGATTGCCACGATTGACAATAGGCTCAAAGTTCCCTTTAAAAGAGATGAGGTCTCCCGCATCGAGGCTGTAATCACAGCCGCGCAGGTGAAGTTTGGCTTGCTCTCCCACAATGATGTCGCATTGGGCATCAACGATAACAGCATCAATCACCATGTTGCGTTCACGAGTTTCAAGCGAATTGATGCGTGCGATGACTGTCGACCCGTTGCAACTTTCAACATCAATCGTACCCGGCAGGTGAATGGTCATGGACGTGTAACCCATTGACATCGCGAGTATTGTAACAGGTAATACTCGCCAACGCGCTCTGTGGGTGACTCGTGTGAAAGCGAGTCGCTGTGATAAAAGAGAAAATGCTGCGAGGGCTGCAATAGCAGTTACCACCGCAACAACGGTGACCGGAATGTAAAAACGGTCGGCAATTGCAATACCGATTGCCAACGGTATCAGCAAATGTAGCAACGGGTGACGTGTAAACAACTCTCGTGGCATTCAAGTGTCCGATGAGTCACCTACTCGAAGTCCATATCTCATAGGACACGAATGCTTGCAGAAGCAACATTTCGAGCCCGTTTTTCACCTCTGCGCCGTGAGCGGCACATTCGCGCATAAATTTTGTCTCATCGGGGTTATATATCAAGTCATAACACAAGTGACCGGCCCCGACAAACCTGAACGGAAATGGAGGCGCTTCGTCCACATGAGGATACATGCCGGCAGGTGTGCAATTAACAATAATCTTGTGTTTACTCACCATAGCTCGCGTCAGTTCCTCGTAAACTAATGTCGATGCGGTCTTGCGTCTTGACACAAATTGTACTTCAATCCCTTGCTTGACCAGTGCGGCCTGTATCGCCTTGGCTGCTCCACCGGTACCCAATATCAATGCGGCAGTGCGTTGCGAGGTGAGCAGAGGCTCTATCGTACGCCCGAAACCGATGCAATCGCTGTTATATCCGCGCAATTCGGTAACTTCACCCTTGTTGTCTCGAGTGATGCGAATAACATTCACAGCACCTATTGAGGCTGCCGTGGGATCTATCGAGGTCAAGTAGGGTATAACTTGCTCTTTATAGGGCGTGGTCACGTTTAATCCGCACAACGACGGTGTGACCGATAATACATCACTCAACTCGTTGATGTCGTGAATTTCGTAGTTGACGTATTCGGCATCAATATGCTCGGCGGCAAACTTGCGATTGAAGTATTGACTGGAGAATGAATGAATGAGCGGGCATCCGATTAAACCGTAGGTTTTCTTTGCCATAATGTTTTGCTGTTATCGTTATCCTCAAATTCTACAACTCGAACGGCAAATTTAGTCATTTTCGGTGAATTATTTGACTAAATTTCACCAAAAATATTAATTTCCCGATTAAAATGGTTAATTTTGCAACTTTAATGGTGTTGTCACCGACACACGGGTGGTGCTACGTGCTCCGAGCGAGTGTCATTTACATTGATGCTAATAGACGTGAGAAACTCATGTCACAACTCTTTATACAAGAATGAAGAAAAACGTCAAAATCGCCCTGACCGTTATTGTCAGTTTGTGTTTACTCTATTGGGGTATAGATTACCTTAAAGGTATCAATCTTTTTACCCCGGCTAACTATTTTTATTCTACATTTGATACTGTGGACGGTCTGGTTGAGGGTGCTCCGGTGCAGGTAAACGGCTTTAAAATCGGATTGGTTCATCAACTCCGGTTTGATTATGAGACCAACAGGGTGAAAGTGATGATGAGCCTTGACAAAAACTTGAAAGTACCTGTGGGAACGACGTCATCTATCCGGTCGAGTCTCACCGGAACGGCTTCTCTCGTGCTCAATCTCGCCGATGATAAGACTTACCTCGCTGTCGGTGACGAGATTCCGGGTATTGACAGTGCCGGATTGATGGATAAGGTCTCTGAGGATCTTATGCCACAGGTAGTCGCGATGCTGCCCAAGTTGGACTCTATAATGACTAACCTCAATCGGCTTACGAGTGATCCGGCACTTGCCGCATCGGTAGGACGTCTTAACGATATCACTGCACAACTGTCCAATAGCAGTCGCCAACTTACTGCACTGATGACAAGCCTTAACGGCAGTGTACCGGTCGTGATGAACAACGTTAAGGACATTACTGCCAATCTCGACGGAGCATCAGCCAACTTTGTCGACATCTCCGGCAATATCAAGCAGTTACCCCTTGACCAAACGGTGGCTAATTTAAACAAGACAGTGAGCAACATCGAGGCTATGTCGGCAAAACTCAATAGCAAGGACTCGTCGTTGGGGTTGTTGCTTAACGACCGCGCTTTCTATGACCATGCCGATGCTACCGTGGCAAGTCTTGATTCTCTATTCGTTGATATTCGCAAGCATCCAAAGCGTTATGTTACAATCAAGGTGTTCTGACTTGTGACGCTTGAGTGATGATATTATTTACTCTGTCTTATTCGGAATTGTTCCGAATAAGACAGAGTTTTCTTTTTAACATTTAATCGACGGCATTATAGAAACCGTATTACTCAAGCGGATAAATTATCAGACACTTGTGGCAAACGTCATTTTAAACATCATGCTCCGCATTAATCGCCCGGTCATGACCGATTTATCGTGCAAATCACGCGTGAGTGAGTTCAACTCTCGCTTGATTATCTTCAATTAATTGTCAAGTAAATAGGGGATTTAGCATTTCAGGGTGCTTACTCATTACCGTCAGACTGTTCTAATGATTTTGAGACTTGACGTTTCCCGATAACCGTAAAAATGGAGTTAGAGATAATAATAAATTGAAAATGTGTATTTTATAGTTAGTTTGATAAAACCAAATTTTATTGAGTTTTTTTTTGTGATATTTTTGTGGGAAATTTGCACTCCCGTTACGATTGTTTTATTCAACGATGATACCCGATAGGCTAATATCGGCTTGGAACAGATGTCTTGACATCATCAGTTCCGGCATACAGTCCGAGCAGTTCAACTCTTGGTTCAAGCCTATTGCGCCGGTAGGTTTCGAAAACGACACCTTGCGGGTGATGGTGCCCTCAGAGTACTTTTGTGAAATGATTGAGGGCAATTACTTGACCGTCTTCAAATCGGCTCTGCGCGAAGTGTTCGGTAACAATGTCAAACTCATCTATGAGTTTCCCCGTGTATCAACCGACCGCTCGACCGTTACTGCTATTCCAAGTGATGACTCGGCTCTCGCAGTGCGTGATCGTCTTAATGCCCGTCCGTGTACGAGCAACCCTTTTGAAAGCGACGATGTTGTTGTTGATATCGACCCGCAACTCAATTTCAAGTACACCTTCGAGAACTATTGTGGCAGCGAGTCCAATAAGTTGCCCCTCGCCGTGGCTCACGCAATAGCCGACCACCCCGATGATGTGACCTATAACCCCTTGTTTATTTTCGGTTCCACCGGTGTCGGTAAGACCCACTTGATTCAAGCGGTCGGTATCAAAATCAAGGAACATAATCCCCAAGCACGGGTGTTATACTTGACGGCACGAATTTTTGAACACCAGTTCACTACCGCTCGTCTACAAAACAAAATTCCCGACTTCATCAATTTTTACCAGAGTATTGATGTGTTGCTCTTGGACGATATACACGAGTTGGCGGGAAAAGTCGGTACTCAAAACACGTTTTTCCACATCTTCAACCACCTGCATCAACATCGTCGACAACTCATCATGACCAGTGACCGTCGCCCCAGCGATCTTGACGGTTTGATTCCACGGCTGTTATCGCGTTTCAAGTGGGGTATGACAGTAGAACTTGCCAAGCCCGATTATCAACTGCGACGGGAAGTGCTGCAGATGCGTGCCGCTCAAGATGGTATTGTGATTGATGGTGACGTACTCGACTTTATTGCGCAGAATGTGACCGACAGTATTCGCGAACTTGAAGGCATAATGGTGTCATTGCTGGGTCATGCGGCAATCCTCAATGTCGATATAGACCTTAACTTGGCGCGAAGTGTCATTTCCAATTCGGTCAAGGTGACCGAAAGACAAATTACTCTCGATCTTATCGCTCAAGTTATCGCCGACCACTTTGATGTAGACCCCGACCTGTTGTTTGCCAAGTGTCGCAAGCGCGAGATTAGCGATGCACGACAATTACTCATGTATCTTGCTAAAAATGTGGCTAAAATGTCGTCAACAACAATAGGTCTGCGACTCTCGCGCGATCACTCGACAGTGCTTCATGCCCTCAAACAAGTGGAGCAGCGACGTGCGACCGATCGTGACTTCAGCCGTGATGTCGATCAAATTCTTGATAAACTGAAGTAAAGCCCCCGTTTACATGATTAACCCGATCATCGGTTCGTCGCATCGCCGGTTCGACCGTACTCTGATGTTGTGCGCTTGATGAGGTGTGTGCCCTCAATAGGTGTGGTGTGACAAGACGTTGCGCTCGATGTCACTCAACGAGTTTACGATAAAAGTCGCTTCATCAGCAAGAATGCTGTCACGCTGCCACAGTCGTAGGTCGGCTTGTACATCAGGCACAATACTGTCGGGGGCGGTTAAGTAGTCGCGCGCCAAACATCTCCTCTCGGTCGTGATTTCGTGAAGGCGTGTTATTGAGTGTGCCACATGCCCGTTTGACTTGCTCCCCACGACGACCCACTTGTCTGCACCGAAGTGAAATTTAATGGTTCCGGGGTGTAGTATCATGTGAAATTCGGTGCTGTCTAATGAGATTACAGCATGTCGCTCGCCCTCCACCTGTCCGGAGAAACGGCTGCGACCGTTTTCCACATTACGCGAGCCGAGTGATATAACCCTGTTGCCATATTCGGGCATCTGAACAGACAATGAGGTGATGTTGCAACTTACATCATCGTCTAAAGTCAACTCAAGCGTGAAATCGCTGAGGCGAGAACCCTCGTGACATGCAAATACTGTGGTCGTCAACAGTAGTAAGGCTATAAGTTCGGCAAACTTCATTATTTTCGATTTTTCCGCAAAATTACTAAATTATTGCAAATTATGACTCTTTGTGGCATTCTTTGTTAGTCCCTCATTTTGTGAATTGGGAAAATTTTACTAAATTTGCGGCGCAATTCGTGGTTTACACGATCGCCTGATCATGGGGCTGACTTGGCTTTGACAGCGTGATGAGGTGGTGAGTAAGCATGCAGAGCGATGATGGCTATGCTCTTTAAAATCAGACATCACTAAATTTAATTGGCGCAAATAACTACGCTCTTGCTGCCTGACCGAAGTACAGTAAGTCGGCTTAATCCTCGCCACAGCGTGGGGACAAGACATCACCCGATGGCCGTGGCTTCGAGGCTTATCGATCCGGTGGTGCTCGCATATCGAAGATAGGCTACCGCTCGTCTCGCGCGTTCGCCGAAGTTTAGAGACTAAGTTCACGATTGGTTGTCTGTAGCCTGTCGCGAATCGAAAACCAAGTACCGACTAAGCATGTAGAAGGCTCATTAGTTCCACGTTTGGACGAGGGTTCAAACCCCTCCAGCTCCACAAAATTAGTAAAGGTTCGTGATGATGGCGCAGCGTGAGTCGCACGTAGTGCGGCACGCGGTCGCGAAGCAAGCGACACTCATCACAAATCCTTTAGGCTTCACGCGATAGAGGACGCGTTTGTGAAGTGACGCGTCCTCCGTTGCTTTTTGGAGGACAGTAGCATGAGGTGTTAAGAGGACCGAATCGGTATAATTGAGTATTGTTTCGTTAAGTTTGCAAACGCTATGAGAAAACTGATGATTGTGGTTATATCCGTGTTGTGTAGATTATCAATGTCGGCTGATGTTATCGTGCCCGATACTGTGGCATGGACTGTTGACACTGTTTCGGTCGAACAGGTTTTGCGTGAGGTGCGTCTTGTGTCGGGCGTTGAACAAACAACCGATTCCACCGTTGATCGCGAACATTGGTTTAAAGCCCTCAAGCGCGGTAAAGTGGATTTTAAAGACGAGAACATTTACTACCCATCGTTAATTCGTTTCGGTTACAATGCCGTGCAAACCTTCAACCGAGTCATGAACAGTTATGACTCAACTTATGTTGTCGGTACAGGCAAGAAAATAAAGTTGACGCTGAAGAATGATAATTGGAGCGACGACTACGACCTTCGTTTAGATGAAGACTTGAAAGTGGAGATGAAATGCAAACTCACGAGTAACATCGGTGCAAGTATTTCGATTTTAGGCTTATCGGTAGGTTATTATTTGTCATTCGACAAGTTAAGAGGTCGTGCCGGACAAGGCAGCAAGTTTGAGATTTCTTATTCGGGTTCTCGCGTTTATGCCGAGTTTTATCGAACACACAACACCGGCGAAATGACTATGACTTTTATACAAGGCAAAAGCGAAAAATATCCCTTGAATCATTTTTCGGGACTACGGCGCACATCCTGGGGGGTGAATGCTCTCTACATGTTTAATAACCGCAAATACTCGCGATCTGCCGCATATGGTTATTCTAAGTATCAGTTGCGCAGTGCGGGCTCTTTAATGACGGGTTTCGGCGTGTCTCATCGCAACTTCTCGACGCATTATTCCGATTTGCCGCAGTGGTTGCTTGACGTGTGGAGTGAAGAAGAGGATATTGATTTGAATACGAAGGAAACACTGTTTGATTACACCGACGTGAGCCTTAATGTGGGTTACGGCTATAATTGGGTGATAAATCGCCATTGGTTGTTCAATGTGACAGCAATGTTATACAGTGGTTTGAAATTCTCGCATTCCAAGTCAACAAGCGATGGCGGACGCACGTTCTGGGCGGTGAACGGTAAGGTTAACATGGCTGCCGTGTACGATTTGAAAACTTTCTTTGTCGGTCTGCAAGGATATATTGACAGTCACTTTTACAATACCGGTGATTATCGCTTTCGCAGCAACATATTTGACTTCTCCGTTAATGTGGGAGTCAGGTTTTGACGTGATTGGCACAGTTTTAGCACTAAAGCAATCGGTTTACAGTTTGTTTAATTTAAAATTTATCGGTTATGTTTTTGTATAAATGTCCCAAATGTGGAGCACAATTCGAGCTCGACCGTCAGTTGCCCTCACTGCGTTGTCCGATTTGTGGTGAGGAGTTTACTGCCGACTTGTCCTCTCAATCACAGCAACCACCTCATTTCAATTACGGCAATCCACAGCCACAACAGCCACAACAACCGCAACAACCGCAACAACAATATTATCAACAGTATGCCTATCAGCCTGCAGGCAACAATGTGTTTGATAACGGCCCGTCGGGTAAGAGCCGAGGCATAGCGGGTTTGTTGGCAATTTTATTGGGTGCCTTTGGTGTGCATTACTTCTATATGGGTAAGACGGTGGCAGGTTTACTCACTATTTTATTGTCATTTATATCTTGTTGGTTATGGGGTGTACTGATGCTTGTTCAGGGCGTACTGATGCTGATGATGACACAAGATGAGTTTGAACGCAAGTACGTTTACAGCAACTCGACAATGCCACTCTTTTAAACCTACCCTATATAGTGGGTTTGAGAAAAAAGTCTCGCAACAATGATGTATAATGCTGATTTTTTATTACATTTGCATCGTTGTTGCGAGTTAATGTATGCCCATGTACTCCAAACAGATTAAACATGAACGATATAGAAGACCTGTTGAGAGAATTGCTTGATCGCCATGGTAGTGGTGAAGCCTTGGATCGTGAGTTCCGTCAGATGTTAGATGAAGATAACGCCTTGAACGACGAGTATCGGGCATGGTGTCGGGAACGCTCGCTGCGCCCTCGCAACGGTTACCGCGAGTTTGTCTTACAACTGCTTGAGCAGCGTGAAGACGTTTGGAACGACTACACCGAGTTCGATTCGTAGGACGGCATTGCCGATCTTAGAATTGTATTAACATCGAAATGTCGGGCGAGTGTCATGTGGCACGCGTTGTCATGTGACGGTTGTCACCGCTTGAGCATTCGGTCTATCGCACGACGATCATCGCGCTCGCGCAGTGATTGTCGCTTGTCGTAACTCTTCTTGCCTCGTGCTACGGCAATAACCACCTTGGCAAGTCCGCGCTCGTTGATAAACACACGCAACGGCACGACCGAGTAGCCCGGTTGTGCGGCAGCCTTGATAATGCGATTTAGTTCCTTGCGTCGTAATAATAACTTGCGGTCGCGATGAGTGGCGTGGTTGTTATATGAGCCGAATGAATATTCGGCAATGTACATGTTCTTGAGCCATAATTCGCGATTTATAGGCAGACAATAGGTGTCGGTCAGTCCCGCTTTACCTTGTCTGAGTGCCTTTATCTCGGTGCCGGTCAACACGATGCCTGCCGTGTAAGTCTCAATGATGGCATAGTCAAACGTGGCTCGGCGGTTTTTGATGTTAATGTTGTTGGTTGCCATGAGGAAAATCGGTTTAATGTTCAACGATAATAACCATCAAGACAAGTTTGATGATGAGTTGTGGCAAGCCGACGAGAAGCAAGGTTGCAAGCACGGTTGCCCATAGTGAATGTACTCCCTTGATATCCAAATACATCATTCCCCTATAAATCACAAGGGGCATGTAAAGGAATGCCAATGCAGTGATGGGCATGAAATCGGTGGGGAGCAAATTGCTGATAATCTCAATGATTATCAATAGAATAAGACTATAAATAGTGAAGTCGGTGAGCCTGTCCACTGCAACTCTTGTTCTCGCCGCCTCGGGAAAGGCAAGTGACATCACCTGGACGTTGATGAAAAACGTGAAAAAATAAGCGGCAAATGTTGCCAACGCGTTCACGAGCAGTGTGCTGATTGTGAGCGTGTGGTCGTATAGTACGGGCGCAAATTCACTCACAGCGAGAACAGCAAGCATGGGGTAGAAGACCTTGGAAATGAGATCTTCGGTGCGAGTGTCGCTGATGTTGATTGATTCCCACCCATCGCGTGGCGAGACAATGACCTGTATTATGTTTTTCAATACGCTCATCATAGTGCTTGATGCAAACGGACTGCAAAATTACAAAAAACAATATTTTCAAGCAAATGTAATCGGTCTCTTTGCACCGTCATTTTTTAGGAAAAGTCATAAGATTATTCACCGGACTCAAATGGTTAATAAATGTTAAAATCGGGGGGGTGTTGGTAAATTGAGTGAAAAAACATAATTTTGCAAACATAAATATGGCCTCGTGGGGGCAAATAGGGTTCTGCCCTCTACGCTGCTCGAAAAACCGATTTATAGAACCCACCTTAAATGTTCGCTTATGAAAAATCTTTATCGCATCTTATTGGTCGCGGTGTTGTCGCTGACTACTCTTGTCACTACTGCGGCTTCTTTCACGTCGTTTGTTCTCAAAGCAACTGTTGATGGTGAAACTGAAAACATTGACCTGCCGTTAAGTGGGTTTCCTATTGAGACAATTGGGGGAAGCGTGGGTTCGTTTGTGTTGAACGGGTTTGCTACAGAGGTTGATGAGTCGGTGCGCGGAGTCGCACTGTGTTATGCAATCTATCCCAAGAATACGCTTAATACTCCGTCGTTCAAAAACATTCAGGCAAGCAAGGCGAACACTTACAGGTGGGAAGCAAAAGGTGTTGATCTTGATTTGCTGAGTGGTCTGACCGAGGGTACTACCTATGTCTTGGAGTTTTATCTCTTAGGTATTGACTCATCCAACGAGGCCTTTGCATGCAACAATGGCGGTGATGACTTCAAGGTGGTCTTTACCTACAACAAACCGGTGCTTTCGTTCAATAACGGACTCACAGCCGGCTTGTCGCTGCAGACCGATAATGACATTATGTACAAATTCCTCATCAACGGCGATTGCTCTTACACCCCCGATGGTAAACTCGGAGAGATTAGCACTCTCACTATCTTGGGGGCATATGTCGATGTGGAGCACAAGGCAAACTTGTTGCTTACCGGCTCTTTACAATACAAGGTGTATAAGGAAGGTGAAGGTGGTCCATGGAACGGTATCCCGATGACGCGTACCATGAACGGAACCACTGCATCTACCTTTAGCGCAACCGATGTCAACGTTGATGTAGACCTGTCGTCTCTCACCGATGGCGAGGATTATGTGCTCGAAGTGACCTATCAACTCATTAACGGCAGCGAATACTACTTCCTCGGTCGTGAACCGGCTATTAAATTCACATTTACCAAGAAAGGCAAAGAAGTAGACCCCAACTATAATGCCAAGTACGACGTGAACGATGATGGTGGTATCAATATTGCCGATGTGAATATCATTCTCAATTGGATATTACAACATCAGTAATTTCAATTTTTTCAACAGTTAGTATAGTTCTCGCGAAGTCAGATATAATTTGACTTCGCGAGTTTTTTCGGGAATTTTGTTGTAACTTTGCAAAAACTTTTTCATAACGATGAAGCCTATTATTTATCAACTGTTCCCACGATGGTTCACTAACGCTTGCCCACAACCTGTTCCCAATGGCACTATACGACAAAACGGTGTAGGCAAACTCAATGAGATTACCGATGATGTTTTGGTTAAACTAAGAAAACTCGGTGTGACCCACGTGTGGCCTACCGGAGTTGTTGAACACGCGACACAATCGGACTTCAGCGACTATGGCATCAGCCCGTGTAATCCCCATGTTGTCAAGGGACTTGCAGGTTCTCCGTATGCCATTCGTGATTGGTACGACATCAGCCCGGAACTCGCAGTCGATGTGCCTTCCCGCATGGCGGAGTTTGAGACCTTTGTCGAGCGTGTACACCATGCCGGACTTAAGTTGATTTTGGACTTCGTGCCCAATCATGTGGCGCGAGAGTATCGTAGCGATGTGCTGCCGGCTAACACGGCACAGTTGGGTGACAACGACAACTGTGGCATGTTTTTCTCGCCGGATAACAATTTTTACTACATGGTGGGCGAGGATTTCGCTCCTATAGATGTTGACTTGGGCGAGGGTAGCGGTCGATATGTTGAAACGCCGGCACGCGCAACCGGTAACGACTGCTACTCTTCTTCTCCGTGTCGCAACGATTGGTACGAAACGGTGAAACTTAACTACGGTGTAGACCCGTGGAACGGCAGCAAGCATTTTGAACCGATACCCGACACATGGCACAAGATGCTTGATATTATGCTGTATTGGACCGGTAAGGGCATTGACGGTTTCAGGTGTGACATGGCGCACATGGTTCCTGTCGAGTTCTGGCATTGGGCTATTGACCGGGTCAAGCAAGTTGCACCACAGTTGATATTCATTGCCGAGATTTATGATGTTTCACTGTACCGCAGTTATATAGGCTACGGTGGGTTCGATTACCTTTACGACAAGGTGACGCTATACGACACGTTGTTCAACATCATCAAGCATGGCTGCTCTGCTCGATCCTTGACTTCATGTTGGCAAACGGTAGATGATATTAGTGACCACATGCTCAATTTTCTTGAAAACCACGATGAGTTGCGCATTGCGTCTCCACAGTTTGCCGGTGATGTGTCGCTTGCCCGACCGGCAGTGGTGGTCAGTGCGACCATTTCTCGTGCCCCATTCATGATTTATGCAGGACAAGAACTCGGTGAAAAAGGCGTTGATGCCGAGGGGTATAGCGGTGCTGACGGTCGCACGACAATCTTCGATTACTGGAGTGTGCCCTCACTGCGAGCGTGGAACCATGGGGGGCATTTCGATTTGCGTGGACTGTCGCGCGTACAGCGGGTCACTCGTCGATTCTACGAGCGTTTGCTCAACTTGTGTAACACTGTTCCGGCCCTCGAGCGCGGTGAGATGTACGACTTGATGTGGCTTAACGGTGATACCTTGTCGGGTGATAAGATTTACGCTTACTTGCGACACGACCGTCCTACCGGTGACACTGTGCTCATTGTTGCCAATTTTGCCGATGCCGATGCTGTACTCAATGTTCGTCTCGGTGTTCATGTGTTCGAACACTTAGGTATAACACCGCACATTTATCACATGACCGAATTGATGACCGATGTCGCCTTGGGAACAATCGAACTCGAACCCGACGTGACCGTGCCTGTTACGGTGTCGGCTCACAATGCTGTCGTGTTGCACTTGACAAAATGAGTTTTTTTCTCTCTTGTGTCGGTTGCGTTTGCGTGGGTGTTATCCTTTCTGCTCCTATGGGACCGGTGGGTATGCTGTGTGTGCAACAAACTCTTAACAAGGGGCGTTCTGCCGGTTTGCTTACGGGGTTCGGAGCCGCTTTATCCGATTGGTTTTATTGTTGGGTAGTTGCATTGAGCATGACATTGATTATCAACTTCATCGAGCGTCACACTGCCGAACTTGCAATCGTGGGTGGGGTATTACTTGCCTTTTTCTCGATTGTTATGATGCGTGCCCGTCCACAGACCGAAACGTCGTCTTTCAAGGCAACGAGTGGTATTAAGGCGGTCATCGCCGGCTTTCTGCTCGCGTTTTCCAATCCGTTGATAATCTTCTTGATAATGCCGCTGCTCATATATTTTGACGTTCCGCAACCTTCTTATCAATGGTGGCACTATAGCATTGCGATGACGGCAATTCTCGTTGGAGCGATGATGTGGTGGTTGTCGGTGGCGTGGCTCGTCAGTCACGGTCGCCGTTCGATGTCGCTTGTCGCTGTGCAACGAGTCAACCGTGTGATGGGTGGCATCATGTTGTGTTTGTCGGCTTACAGCCTGTGGCGTGGAGTTAACCTGATTTGGTAGGACGTGTCAAATTGCCGTTTTTCCTACTTTTTCTCATTACGCGTGTTGTTATCACGCAAAAAATGATTAACTTTGCATCGGGAATTCTCCCATACATTTTTTCACTACTTCTTTATGAGCAAATTCAAGGTCTTTTCGGGAACCAAGAGCCGCTATTTGGCACTTGAGATAGCCAAAGAATTGGGAGTGGAACTTGGCAAGATGAATATCCAACATTTTGCCGACGGTGAGTTTGAGGTTTCATACGAGGAGTCGATTCGCGGTGCAGAGTTGTTCTTGGTTCAGTCAACCTTTGCCAACACCGACAACTTGATGGAATTATTGCTGATGATTGATGCCGCCAAGCGCGCCTCGGCTGCCTCCATCACCGCCGTGATGCCTTACTTCGGGTGGGCACGTCAAGACCGCAAGGACAAGCCTCGTGTGTCAATCGCTTCGAAACTGGTTGCCGACCTGTTAAGCGCGGCAGGAGTGGACAGCGTGGTGACAATGGACTTGCATGCCGACCAAATTCAGGGTTTCTTTGATGTGCCGGTCAACCACTTGTATGCAAGTAGCGTTTTTATCCCCTACATCGAGTCGTTGCAACTTGAGAATTTGGTTATTGCTTCGCCTGATGTGGGCGGCGCAAAGCGAGCCAACTCGTTTGCCAAATATTTCAAGACACCTCTCGTGTTGTGTCACAAGCAACGTTCGCGTGCCAACGTGGTTGATACAATCACCATTATCGGTGATGTGAGAGGTAAGGACGTCGTCCTGGTCGATGATATGGTCGATACAGCAGGTACAATTTGCAAGGCAGCCGACCTGATGAAACAAGCCGGTGCTAACACCGTGCGAGCGATTGCCAGTCATGCCATCATGAGCGATCCGGCATCTGAACGCGTGATGGATAGTGCTCTCACCGAGATTATCTTTACCAACAGCATTCCTTTCGATACCGAGAAGTGTGAGAAAGCCACGGTACTGAGCATTGCGGGGCTGTTTGCCGATACTATCAGACGTATCTTCAATAACGAGTCAATCAGCACGAGCGATAACTTCCTGCTGTAATGCACTCCGACCTGCCCGATGGGGCATTCGGTGGCTTGTCTGAATAAATAATGAAATAAAAATTGCGAAAAATTTTGGTGGAACAGAAAAAAGTTGTACCTTTGCATCGCAATTTTGATAGGGGCGTAGCCCAGCTGGTTTAGAGCGCCGCAGTCACATTGCGGAGGTCATCAGTTCGATCCTGATCGTCCCTACAATGATTAAAAGAGCGAGTCAAATGTTTGACTCGCTCTTTTAATCATTGTCCGTCAATAATCTTGGTATCCCACCACACGGTAACTCACGCCGTTGCGTGAACGCACCGGTTGATACATCACGCCGTTGCACACGTACAACTCATTACCGCCACTGGTGATGCGCCGTGCATTGCCGGGCAATGTAACCACCGATGTGCCTATCGCGGGACGATTGCGATAACGATTGTCGTTATAGTTGCCACCGTTATAGTAACCGCCGTTGTTAGAGTACCCGTTGTTGTAGCCGCCACGGTTGTCGGGTGGTGTGGGCTGATTTTGTTTGTCTCCGGGTGGTGGAGGTGGAGGGTCTTGACTATAACCCGTGTTATCGTTACGGTAACCCGTGTCGCTGTTGAGCCACCGGTCGCTGATGCAACCGGTCAGCATCAAGCCTGTCGCCAAGGCTAAAACAGTAAACAGTTTTTTCATAGCAGTATGGATAAATAGAGTTAATAGAAGATTTTACTGCAAATCGTTGCAAATTTATCACTTTGACTGATTAAAACCAAGCAAAGTTTAACTAAATTTATTTAAAAACGCTTAAATTGATGTTGCTTATGTCCGATATGTCCGCAATTTTCATTAACTTTGCAATGGCGTTTTTTAAACTGTTAAGAAATGGACGTTAAGAAAGTATTATTCATATCACAAGCGCTTTCGCCCTATTTGCCCGAAACACCTGTAAGAGTGATGTGTCGCATGTTGCCGCAGTCGCTGCAGGAGAAGGGTGTTGAGGCGCGTACTTTCATGCCCAAATACGGCATGATTAATGAGCGTCGCAACCAATTACACCCCGTTATTCGCTTGACGGGAATGAACGTGATTATTAACGACAGTGATCATCCGCTCGTAATCAAGGTCGCAACATTGTTGCCGAGTCGAATGCAGGTGTATTTTATCTATAACGAAGATTACTTCGCTCACAACATGACGCGCGAGTTGGAAACCGAGTCATCGCCTGCCGAGAATAATGAGCGTGCTATCCTGTATGCACGTGGCGTGATTGAGGCTGTGCGCAAAACGCGTTGGAACCCCAACATCATTCATTGCAACGGGTGGATTTCGGCTTTGGCTCCCTTGTATATGCGCAAGTTATACAATGATGACCCCGCTTTCGGTGATGCGAAGATTGTGATTGGTTTGCATGCTGATTCCCTGTGTGAACCGCTTAATCCGGCTTTGTACGACTTGCTGCTTCAAGACGGTTTTGCCGCCGATGATATTTCCCTGTTGTCCGGTGGCGTTATTGATGAAACTGTCTTGACGCGTCTTGCCATAGATAATTGTGATGCAATCATGCAATGCAGTGCCGATGTCAATCCCGAAATTTTGAAATATGCCGAAGCCTCAGGTAAGCCGATGCTGCACTACACGAGTGACGACGACGTGTTGGCTCGTAGTCGTGAGTTCTATAACAACCTCGGCGAATGAGTGACGTTGTTATCATTATTGTTTTACTCTTGATGTCCGTTTCATTATAATTGTATAAGCAACGATTTATTGATTGAACGCGTGCTTGATTGTTTGGTTTCTTGTCGTCCGTCGCGGTTTGTAATTCCTTGAATGTGGCGTCTTACCGACCGGGAATGAAGCATCTCCACTTAGTTGATAGAACAC
This sequence comes from uncultured Porphyromonadaceae bacterium, assembly GCA_937901905.1. GTDB lineage: Bacteria > Bacteroidota > Bacteroidia > Bacteroidales > Muribaculaceae > Sodaliphilus. The sequence continues at coordinate 45,720 of CALDIF010000008.1, forward strand.
CGTCTAAAGTGTTAATTTTTCCCAGACAATGAAAAAGATTCTTGTGCCCGTCGTTCTCTTGTTCGTGTGTATGATTGCATGTACCGACGAGAATATAGGCAATTCACTCAATGATACCACCACAGTTATCATTGAGGACTCATCTTTCACGATAACCGGCAACAGTGTGTACAATGCCAAGGTGCAGTCGCGCACTATTACCCAATTGTTGGGGCGCATTAGTGACAATGCTTACGGCAACTTGTCGAGCGAGATCGTCACTCAACTCATGCCGGCTTTGGCTCTTGATACGACTCGAGTGACCGTCAATACCATCGATTCGTGTAAATTGATGTTACGCATACCGGAAACAGGTGGTTTTACAGGCGATTCATTGGTGCCGATGCGTCTCACCGTCTATCGTCTCACCAAGCAGTTGCCCAATCCCATTTACAGCGACTTTGACCCGACAGGCTATTATGACCCCGAGGCACCGATTGCCGACTGTGCTTATAGCGTGGCGACAACTCAAATTGGTGTTTACAACTCCCAGAGTACAACATCATATTTGGAACTTGCAGTAACACTGCCTGTTGAGATTGCTCGCGAGATATTCACCCTATATAAGACCAAGCCCGATGCCTTTGTCTCACCGCGTGAGTTTGCCGAATATTTCCCGGGTTTGTACATAGCAAGCAGTTACGGTACAGGTCGGGTGATGAACTTCACCGATACCGGCATCACTGCTTATTACCGCCACATTTACAAGTCCTCCACGGGTACCGACAGTATTGTTGACGGAGTACAAATGTATGCAGCCGCCACTCCCGAAATCGTATCAAACAACATTATCAATCTCAATATAGCGCCATCGATAAAATCGGCCGTCGCAGCCGGAGAGGCAATCGTGATGACCCCGGCAGGCTATGAGTTGAGAGTGCATTTCCCCACTCAAGACATCTTGGAGAGTTATGTGAAGCGGTCAGAGGGTGATTTGTCCATGATTAACAGCCTCGCTCTCACCTTGCCGGTCGAGGAGATAACCAATTCTTGCGGTATCGCACCGCCTGCCAATTTGCTCATTGTCAAGACGAGTCAAAAAGACCGTTTTATTGCGGGAGACAGTCTCGCTAATGACAAGGACTCATTCTATGCCACATACGATGCCACCAACAAGTGTTATTCTTTTAGCGGTATGCGGGCTTATATTCTTGACATCATCAAGAATAGAGGTGGTGTCGCGAGTGCCGATGATATGGATCTGACTATCATGCCGGTTGATGTTTCCACCTATACACAGTCGGCAACTTACAGCAGCGCAGCATCAACAGTGACTACCAAAATCGCTCCGGCAGTGATGACACCGTCTATGGCACGCATTCGTTTGGATAAAGCGAAAATTAAAATTGTCTACAACAAGCAGTCGCTGTTGTAGACACGTCATACGCTCACCAACACACATGATGAACGGTACGGAGTGAGCATTAGGTTCACACCAGACCGTTCATCATTGCGTATAGGCTCAATCCCGACACACTCTTGATGCCCAACTTGGCTGTGATGTTTTTGCGGTGAGTGAGCACAGTGTTAATACTGATGTTCAATCGCTCGGCTATTTCCTTGTTGATTAATCCCGATGCCACCAACCTTAATACCTCAATCTCCCGTTGGCTCAACACCGAGTCCACATCTTCACTGTTGCCCTTGAGCGTCGAAGCCAATACCTCGCCCAACCGGTCGACAATTTCACTTTCGCTGAGGTTGCAATCGAGCCACATGGGTGCATCATGATTGTCGGTCACCGGGGCGTTGCCGATTAGTAATACCCTGGTCAGTCGTGGCACGAACCGCTTGATGTCTGATGCAAGTGTCTGCGTGTCTGTTATAATAAGGTCGGCATCATCGCTCGACTCAATATTGTCGGTGATGACACTTGAGACAGCGAGAGTGCCGATGAGATGTCTCAAAGCAACGGCATGTAACCTGTCGTGCAGTAAGAGTGATACAGTAACAGTTTTCATACACGATAGTCTTTCAAGCGTGCGGACGCAATATGCGCTCGCGAATGCGATTGTGTTGATGCAAGTCGTCACGCAAGCCGGCGAGCGACAACACTACGGCATGTCCCAAATTGGTGTCGTAGTCGCCCTTGAGATGAATGACAAACATTGACATCAAGTCGTTTATGCGATCTTCAATATCATCGTCTTCCTCCGGCACAGTATCATTTTTGCCGGTCATGATTGCCGGAAACCACACTTCGTTGTCATGCTTGATACGTTCGGTGAGTCGCTGCTTTGCTGTGTCGAAGTATTGTCGCATCATGTGCAGGTTGCCGTTGTCATCGTCCGAGCGGCTCACGAGCAACTCGAAGTGCCGCTCTATCGTGGGCAACATGAAGTGTAGGTAATAAGCATTGGTCTTCTTGAGATAGTTGACAACACGTTCAATGCCGAGTGCCGTCAGTTGTTTCTCGGGAAAATAATCGTCGTGGATAAACGTGTTGAGTAAGCACACGAGCACGTCAGCATCAATGGACAGGTCATCACACACTTGTTGCACGGTGCGGTCGCCCATGCCGAGTTTGATGCCGAATCGTCCTATCACGGTCAATGTTACCGGCTCGGCGATGATGATGTCGCTCAGTCTCGAATTCTTGGTTATTATAGCGTAGGACATGAATGGGTGAGAATTTTTATAAATTAAAATATGTTTGGTATTTGTTGCATCAACACTCAATGCTTCGAACACTCGACGGGAGAAAGGCGCTCGTCGGTATTGATCCAACCGTCGCGTGTCACCACTGCATTCACCGGGCAGTCGTGAGCGTCATCAAACGGGACGTGGTCAAACACTTGACATGACATCACCGCGACAACAGTGGGGCAGTGGAGTAGTGGCAATAACCTGTCGTAGTAACCGCCTCCGCGCCCCAAGCGGTGACCGTGTGGATCTACAGCCACTGCCGGAACAATGGCAAGTTCGACTTCATCGGGAGATATCGGCTGTCCTTGCGGTTCGAGTATATGATACCGATTGTCTGTCGACAGTCCGCAAGCAATGTCGGCAATCTCGAGAGTTTCACCTGCCACACGTGGCAACACAACGCGCTTGCCCAACGTTTGCCATCTGTCAATCATTCCGCCGGTGGGCAACTCGTCGGGCAAAGCATGATACATCAAGATTGTGTGCGCATTAATCCACACCATTTGAGACTCGATATGAGTCATCACCATCATCTGCTCGATGTGCCGCTCGTCAACACTTACCGATGTCTTGGTCTCTTTGACGACCTGTCGCAATGCTCGCTTGTCGAGTTCCAACCTGTTCATGTGATGTTGCTGATGCCGGAGTGGACTATAATGGGTGGCTGCATGGTGAGTACTCGCGCAGCCGTTTACTCTTCGGGCATGATGGGGAATGTCGCGCGGTGCTTGTTCAGCGCTCTGAGTCCCGCCTGCACGGTCTTGTCGTTGCGGTTATAGATAGGGTAGAAAGCCTCGTTGCCCCACACGTCACGGGCGATGAGGGCGCGCAACATGTTGGTCAATAATGATTTCGACCGGTTGATGTAGTACCAGCGAGGTGCTACACCCTCGTTGGAGGCAAAGGCGGCAAAATCATCAATCAATGCTTGATCGCTCGGTCCGGTGCGCAAGAATTGCTTGTAGTCGCTCATCGCATTGAGTTCATCGCGGTGTTTGTCCACATAGTAGAAAGCATATTTTGCAGGTAGACCGTGATTGACAACATCGATGTAGTAGCCGGTTACGCCCACGGTGTCTCGCGGAACAAACAAATCGGGCATTATGCCGCCGCCACCGTAAACCTCGCGTCCTGTGGTCGTATAAAATAACTTGCTCTTGTCAAACTTGATGCTGTCGCGACTGTCAAGTTCTCCACTCAAGTAGCGGTCATATAACTCGCGCTCGTAGTCGGCTTGCCTACCGCCTTTGTAGTCCTTTTGTATACAACGTCCGCTGGGAGTGTAGTATCGGGCTATGGTCAATCGCAGCGCGCTACTGTCGGCGAGTACAAACTGGTTTTGCACGAGTCCCTTGCCGAACGAGCGACTGCCAACAATCAAACCTCGGTCATTGTCTTGCATCGCCCCTGCAAAAATCTCACTCGCGCTCGCACTGTACTCGTCAATCAACACGACCAATTCGCTGTCGGTGAAGGCTCCGCGACCGTCACTCCACACCTGACTTTCATCACGCTTGTATCGGCCCTTGGTCTGCACGATGAGTTTGTCATTATTGAGAAACTCGTTCGCCATGAGAATTGCGATCTCCATGTAACCGCCACCGTTACCACGCAGGTCTATCATGTAGCGGCGTGCCCCGTCGGCACGCAAAGCAATCAAGGCACTCAAGAATTCATCGTAGGTGTGCATGCCGAACTGGTTGACCTTGATGTAGCCCGTTGTCTTGTCGAGCATGTAGTACGCGTCGACCGAGTTGACCGCTATGTTATCACGAACGAGCGTGAACGGTAATAAACGCTCGCTTGTCGAACGCTTGATGCCGACCTTGACCGTCGAACCGCGCGGACCGCGCAGGTGCTTCATCACGTCATTGCTCGTGATTGTCGAACCGACAAATGTGCTGTCGTCTATCGTGACAATGCGGTCGCCCGCCATGATGCCGACCTTCTCGGCAGGTCCGCCCGAAATGATTTCAATCACGCTGATGGTATCATTCATCATAGTGAACGACAAACCGATGCCGCTGAAACTGCCTTGCAAGTCCTCGTTGGCTGCACGCAGGTCGGCTGCAGTGAAGTATGACGTATGCGGATCCAAGTTGGCTAATATCTGTGGTATTGCCAATTCAATCAATGCGTTGATATCGGTCGTGTCCACATAGTCGTGGTCAATCAGGTTGAGAATGCTATTCAGTTTACGGTCGTTATTGGCAACAACTTCGGGCGAGGCAAATTGTCGTCCGATAGCGATGCCTGCCACCACCGCAAGCGCGATGATGATGGGCATCCACATGAGCCAAGTGCGGTTATTGCTATATTGAGTGTGTTGCGACATGATGGGTTTACTTAGATGTCGGAGTTTCGATGTATTCAACCTCAATACCGGCGCGACGCAGTAGTTGCAAGCCGTCGTCAAGGCGATAGGTCTCACCGTAGACAACGCGCCTGATGCCCGCTTGAATAATGAGTTTGGCACACTCGATGCATGGCGATGCGGTGACGTATAATGTTGACCCGTTGCTGCTGTTGTTGCTGCGTGCCACCTTGGTAATAGCGTTTGCCTCGGCATGCAACACATAGGGCTTGGTGTGTCCGGACTCGTCCTCACACACATTCTCAAAACCGACAGGCGTGCCATTGTAACCGTCACTGATAATCATGTTATCCTTGACGAGTATGGCTCCCACTTGTCTGCGTTGACAATAAGAATTCTCCGCCCAAATTCTCGCCATACGCAAGTAGCGACAATCAAGCAGGTGTTGTTTCAAGCCATCGGCTGTCTCTGACATCGTTTAAAAAGTTGTGAACTAACTGATTGTAATATGTTTACACGAGACGACATCGCCTCGTACTTCCTAAATTTCGACAAAGTTAATAAAAAGATTTAAGATAAGACACTAATCTTTACCGATTTTTTTTCATGTGAAGAATTCAACCCTCAAGGTGATGATGCAAGCATCAGCGTACCGGCCGTCGCATGACTCATACACGACAAACGCGCCACACGGGGGCAATCCCATGTGGCGCGTTTGTCGTGTATGACAGTAAGATTACTCGACACCCCACTGCTGGGCGGCGAGTCGACGATAATTGTTGTAACGCCATTGCGCAGCCTTCTTGGCGGCGGCGAACAACTCCTCAGCCTCATCGGGATACTGCTTCAAGACCGACGCGTAACGCACCTCACCCTTGAGGAAGTTCTCGAACTCGTCCCAGTTAGGCTCCTTGCTATCGAGCGTGAACGGGTTCTTTCCCTCGGCTTCGAGAGCGGGATTGTAGCGCCACAAGTGCCAGTAACCGCATGCCACAGCGCGAGCCTCTTCCTCTTGGCTCTTGCCCATACCTGCCTTGAGACCGTGGTTGATACACGGAGCGTAAGCGATTATCACCGACGGACCGTCGTAGGCCTCAGCCTCACGAATAGCCTTGAGCGTTTGGGCGTTGTCGGCACCCATCGCGATCTGGGCAACGTAGACGTAGCCGTAGGTAGTGGCAATCAAGCCGAGGTCTTTCTTGCGCACGCGTTTGCCGGCGGCGGCAAACTTGGCTATAGCACCAATCGGGGTTGCCTTAGACGACTGACCACCCGTGTTGCTGTACACCTCGGTGTCAATAACGAGGATGTTAACATTCTTGCCACTCGCGATCACATGATCCAAACCACCGAAGCCGATGTCGTAACTGGCACCGTCACCACCGACGATCCACTGTGAACGCTTGACAAGGTATTGACCCAACTCACGCACTCGCACGTTAGCCGGCACGTCGCTATGCTCAATTGCTTCCATGATACGGTCAGACAAGTCGCGGCTCTTGGCACCGTCGTTCTTGTTCTCCAACCATTCACTGTACAACGCCTTGACATCGGCAGCCACAGCATCGCTCTCCAATGCTTCGCGCACGACAGCCTCGACACGGGCACGCATCTTCTCATCGGCTATTGCCATACCCATACCGAACTCACAGAAGTCTTCGAACAAAGAGTTAGCCCATGCGGGACCATGACCCTTGGCATTGGTGCGGTAGGGCGTTGACGGCACGCTTGCCGAGTAAATCGAACTGCAACCGGTGGCATTGGCTACCATCTCACGATCGCCGAACAACTGCGAAATCAACTTCAAGTAAGGAGTCTCACCGCAACCCGAACATGCACCCGAGAACTCAAACAACGGGGTTGCAAATTGCGAATTCTTTACATTGGCGCGAGTGTCAATCAAGTCTTGCTTGCTTGTTACATTGTTGACAGCGTAGTCCCACAATGCTTGATCCTGCTCATGTCCCATGAGAGGAACCATCTGCAATGCCTTGTTGCCACGCTTGCCCGGACACACGTCAACACAGTTGCCGCAGCCCAAGCAGTCGAGCACATCGACAACTTGTACAAAAGCCAAACCCTCAAGCCCCTTGCCGATAGCCTTGAGGCGTTCCTCGGGTTTGAAGGGCGATGCCTCCGCTTCTTGCTCGTTCATCAAGAACGGACGTATAGCGGCGTGAGGACAAACGTAAGCACACTTGTTACATTGGATACAGTTCTCAGCGTCCCACAGGGGCACGAAGGTCGCCACGCCACGTTTCTCGTAGGCGGCAGTGCCGGGATCCCATGTGCCGTCCTCGCGACCGGTGAATGCCGATACAGGTAACAAGTCGCCATTTTGCGCATTGATGGGGCGCACAACCTCGTTGACAAATGCCGGAGCGTCATCAAGTACGTCGCTATCGACGGTCAAACGACTCCACGCGGGGTCGACAGTCAACTGCTCGTACTCGCCGCCGCGATCCACTGCCTGATAGTTCTTGTTGACCACGTCCTCGCCCTTGCGACCGTAACTCTTGACGATAAATTTCTTCATCTGCTCTATTGCAAGGTCAACGGGGATGACTCCGGTGATGCGGAAGAACGCACTCTGCAGGATAGTGTTTGTTCGATTGCCGAGACCAATCTCTTGAGCAATCTTGGTGGCGTTGATGAAATATACTGTGATGTCGTTGTCGGCAAAATATTTCTTGACCTTGTCGGGAAGATTCTTGGCAAGTTCCTCGGCATTCCACACCGTGTTCAGCAAGAACGTGCCGCCTCGTTGCAAACCGCGAGTGACATCGTACATGTGCAGATAAGCCTGTACGTGGCAAGCGACAAAGTTGGGTGTGGTCACGAGATAGGTGCTGCGTATCGGTTCGTCGCCGAAACGAAGGTGCGAACAGGTGAAACCTCCGGACTTCTTCGAGTCGTAACTGAAGTATGCCTGGCAGTACTTGTCGGTGTTGTCACCGATAATCTTCACCGAGTTCTTGTTTGCACCCACGGTGCCGTCGGCACCGAGACCGTAGAACTTGGCCTGGAAAATGCCGGCACCACCCATGGCAACCTCCTCTTTCATGGGCAATGAGGTGAATGTCACGTCGTCCTCAATACCGATGGTGAATTGGTTCTTGGGTACGGGCAAGGCGAGGTTCTCGAATACCGCGAGAATTTGTGCCGGAGTGGTGTCCTTTGAGCCGAGACCGTAGCGACCGCCAACGATGAGCGGTGCGTTCTCGTTACCGTAGAAGCAGTCCTTGACATCAAGATATAACGGCTCGCCGGTTGCGCCCGGCTCCTTGGTGCGGTCAAGCACGGCAATGCGCTTGGCACTGCTCGGCACGGCGGCAAGGAAATGCTTGGCACTGAAAGGACGATACAAGTGTACGGCAACCAAACCGACTTTTTCGCCACGGGCAACAAGATAATCAATAGTTTCGCGAATAGCCTCGGTGACCGAGCCCATAGCGATAATCACGCGGTCGGCATCAAGGGCACCGTAGTAGTTGAACAAGCCGTACTTGCGACCGGTGATCTCGTTGATCTTGTTCATGTATTGCTCGACAATCGCCGGGACAGCAGCGTAGAAGTCGTTGCTCGACTCGCGATGCTGGAAGAACACATCGGGGTTCTCGGCTGTTCCGCGAGTAACCGGTTTGTCGGGGTTCATGGCACGGTGGCGGAATGCGTTTACTGCGTCCATGTCAAGCAATGGGCGCAAGTCCTCCATGTCCATCGCCTCAACCTTTTGTATCTCGTGTGAGGTGCGGAAACCGTCAAAGAAGTTGACAAACGGCACGCGTGCCTTGATTGCACTGAGGTGGGCAACCGCCGCGAGATCCATCACCTCTTGCACGCTGCCCTCGGCGAGCATGGCGAAACCGGTTTGGCGTGTCGCCATCACGTCCTGATGGTCGCCGAAAATGCACAATGTGTGACTGGCAAGCGTGCGAGCCGAGACATGGAAAACTCCGGGTAATAACTCGCCTGCAATCTTGTACATGTTAGGGATCATCAACAACAAACCCTGCGAGGCGGTGTAGGTTGTCGTGAGCGCACCCGCTTGCAACGAACCGTGTACAGCACCGGCAGCACCGGCTTCACTCTGCATCTCTTGCACGGTCACTGTTTCACCGAAGATGTTTTTGCGACCGGCAGCCGCCCACTCGTCAACATGCTCCGCCATCGTTGACGACGGTGTGATCGGGTAAATGGCTGCCACATCAGTAAACATATAGCTGATGTGGGCGGCAGCCTGATTACCGTCGCACGTCATGAATTTCTTCTCCTTACTCATTGGATAAAGTTCTTAGTATGAATATAAAAGTAGATAAATTTTACTAATGATACTTTGAATTTGCAAATTTACGAAAAAGTTGGCAATTCTCATGCAATTCCCCGGTATTTTTTGTAACCGGATTGATACGCAGTTCAAATCGCAGTGCAAATTCGGTGTGTACGTTGTCGCGCCGGACGAGGCTTTTCAATCGTTGTACCGATAGACGAAACAGGTGGCATCGCGGCTGTTGCAGTAGACACGCAACAGGTGAACCAAGTACTCGGCATTTTCGCGCACTCGTTGCTCGTTGCCGTCGTATCCGTTGATGAGCACCGCAACGTGACGAGTACCACGTGTCATTTTGGTGCGCTCGTTGTCGCTTGTTGGTGTGCCGACACCGCCGGCCGCATCGCGATAGACCGGCAAACCCTCAATGTTGAGCATGCCTCGTCCGATTCCCTCGTAGGGCTCGTCGGCTCGACCAATGCCGAGTGTCAGCGTGTCACCTTGAAAGCAATCGGCGTCAAACCCGCCGATGCTGTAGCCGTAGGCTATCGACGCAAGATTGACGAGGTCGACCAATGTGTCGCGCTGATAGAGGTCTTTGCCTTGTAACATACGTCTTATCAACGCCTCTGATGCCGGACGATAACGTGAAGGGTCTTTGCCGCAAGCGCGATAGACCCGGCGTGTGGCTTCGATTGCGGGCAACTGCTTGAGCGTTTCAACAGTGAGAGTCTGTCGGTAACGCTCACCAAGGGTCTCAATCTCTCTCCAAAGGACTTCGTTATAGTCGCTGTTCTCAACCGTGGCCTCGACGCAGGCTCCGACAAATTCGGGGCAAACTCGCTCGATTTCGCGACTGACGATAATGTTCATGGTTTCAGTCCGTAATTTCGGTGTCTACACACAAGCGACAGTCAACATGCCCCTTAAGCAACGCTGCGGCAGCAAGGTGATCGGGGTGGTTGGAGTAGGCTGCGATGTGCTCGAATTGCTCGACTTTAACGGCGAGCATCACGTCGGCTTGCTCGCCGGGATTGATATTTACCCCGGCAACTACGTCAACAATGACATCTATCTTATCGCGCAGGGCTATAATTGCCGATGCGAACTCTGTGGCGAGACGGCGACGCTCGTCATCGTTGCCGTTTAACTTGAATATTACCGTGTGACTATACATGACTATGTGTTAATTTAAGATGTTTCGACTATGTTTTTTGTCAAAAACGTAATTAAATCATTAGTTTATGTTCGTATATTTAATCGTTTGCATATCAGCGTATTGTAATTACACTATAGTTCGGGAAGTGTTGTCGCTCGCGACTCTTCCCGGTTATCAAAGAAGCAACTTGACAAACCCATGATTTTTTGCAAAATTACTAAAAAGTATTTTGATGTTGGCAGGCGGTAGTGAGTTTTTTTTGTAATTTTGCAGTTCGAAATTCAAAAAAGTGTAATGAGACGTTACGATATTATAGTCACTATTATATTGTTGATTTCCGGTGTGTCGAGGTCATCTGCTCAGGCTATACCGCCCGAAGAAATGTTGGTTATTGCCGACTCGACACTGTACGCATCACAACCCGTTGCAGCCGACACTGTGCTTGTCGACAGCGTTGCGAAGCCTCATCGCAATTTGTTACAACGTGTGATCGATTATTTTTCGGAAACCGAAGAGGAAGTTATAGCCAATGCCAATAAAAAATTCCGTGTAAGTATCCTCGGCGGTCCCAATTTTTCCAGTGATACCGGCTTCGGCATCGGTCTTGCCGGCGTCGCAACCTATCGTCTTAACGGTTGTGATGCTCCGATGCAGCCGAGCTCTCAAACCCTTTTTGCCAATTATACCACAAAGGGTTTTTGGTCGGTAGGTGTGCAGGGAACCACCTTGTTCCTCGGCGAGCGCATGCGCATGAACAGCGAGTTGGTGGTGAATTATTCACCACGGCGATTTTGGGGCATAGGTTACGAGCGTGGCGAGGTGAATGACGGATATACGGGACTTCATCAGTATGATGCACGAGTGTTGTTGGAGATGCTGTTCGGCATTCACGGAAAGTTTTATGTCGGACCTGCCGTACGTTGGGACTATGCACGCAGTGGTGAAACAGAACGCATTGAGTTATTCGAGGGGCAAGATCGTGTGGTGCGTAATTACGGTTTCGGAGTCGTGGCACTCTACGATAGTCGTGACGTGATGACAAATGCTTATAGCGGATGGTACGTATATTTGGGTCAGTTATTCCGCCCAAAGTTCCTTGCTAACCATTATTCTTTCTCTACGACCGACATCAAGTTGTGTCATTACCGCTCGTTGTGGACGGGGGGTGTCCTTGCCGGAGAAATTCGTTCTACGTTCAACTTCGGCAACCCGTCGTGGGCAATGATGAGTCTGTTAGGCACCCCCGGCACAATGCGTGGCTATTATAAAGGACGCTACCGCGACAAACACATCACCACGGTACAAGTTGAACTGCGTCAACGAGTGTATAAGCGTAGCGGATTGGTCGTGTGGGGTGGCGGTGGCAGTGTTTATCACGACAGCGAGTCATTCAAGCATTGGTTACCCAACTACGGCATCGGTTATCGCTTCGAGTTCCGCAACCGCGTTAATGTGCGTCTTGATTACGGCTTCGGCAAAGGAGGACAAAACGGATTTTTGTTCCATATAAACGAAGCATTTTGACCTTGTCGGTCATCGGGAGGTGTAAGGCAATGACCCGATAAATCCAAATCAGTCTAAATTCATTGACAATGAAATCTCTTTGGTATAATTTAAACCGATTATTTGCAGAACCTAAATTTCATTATTGGTACATACTCTTAGTGTTCATGTTGCCTAACCTCGGCATGTTTTACACCGAGAGTACCGGTTTACTCACTCGTGTGGTGGCTGTGATATTGCCGTTAGGTGTATACATGTGCCTGTTGACCCTTGCCAATCGCGTCGGAAAAGTGTTTTGGTGGGTATTCCCGTTGGTTATCGTTATCGCGTGGCAATTTTTCCTGCTGTTCCTTTTCGGCGAAAGTCCCATCGCGGTTGACATGTTCTTGAACTTGGCAACCACTAACGTGACCGAGGTTAACGAGTTGTTGGGCAATATGTTGAGTATTATGGCATTGGTGGTGCTGCTCTATGGCGGAGCGATAGCACTGTCGGTGGTGTCACTGCGATGCGAGCGAGTGATGGGGCACTCGTTTAAACGCACGATGCGTTTGGCAGGTACGGCGGTTATTTTTTTGGGTGTATGGTTGTTAGCGATTAATTACGTTGTCGACAAGCGTTTCAAGTTGCAGGACGATGTGTTTCCGGTCAATGGCGTGTATAACCTCGGGATTGCGGTTGACCGCTACGTTGACGGTGTACGACGTGTTGACGATTGGCGCACCTTCGATGCCCACGCCGTGAGTGCTCGCAGTGACACAGTGCCCGAGGTGTACATCTTCGTGATAGGGGAGACCTCACGTGCTGCAAACTATGCTATATTGGGTTATGAACGTCCTACAACTCCGCGTCTGAGTGCATTGGGCGACAGCATTGTGGTGTTTGATAATGCCGTGACGATGAGTAACACCACTCACAAGAGCGTTCCGTTGTTACTATCCGGTGTGGCATCGGAGGGTAATATGGACAGTTTGTATACTCAAAGCGGTCTGATAAAGGCTTTTGCTTCCACCGGTTTTCAAACGGCTTATTACAGCAACCAACGTCGCAACCACTCCTTTATTGACAGGCTAGGCAGTGAGGCTGCCGAGGTGAAGTTTTTGAAAGACAGTTTGCTGTTGGCAGGCGTGTACGACGAGGAATTGTTGCGATTGGTTGACGACCGTTTGTCACGCTACGACGGCGGTAAATTGTTGATTGTGTTGCACGCTTATGGTTCACATTTCAAGTATAACGATCGTTATCCGCATGAACATGCCGTGTTCCTCCCCGATGAGGCAATCAGCGCCGAGGCGCAATTCCGTGATGTGTTGATAAATGCCTATGACAACACAATTGCATACACCGATTTTCTCGTCGGTTCGCTGGTTGAGCGACTTGACAGCCTGCATGTCCCCTCGGTGTTGGTCTTCACGAGTGACCATGGTGAAGATATATTCGATGACAGTCGCGGTCGTTTCTTGCATGCCTCACCGTTGCCCACTTACTGGCACTTGCATGTGCCTCTCGTCGTGTGGGCATCACAACCCTATCGCGAGCAGTGGGGAGACAAGTGGTCGGCACTCGTGTCCAATGCCCGTCGTCCCGTATCGACCAACATGGTGATGTATCACACGTTGCTCGATATGGCAGGCATTTCTACGGTGCTGACGCGCGACTCGTTGTCGCTTGCCGGTGACAGTTATTGTGAGCCGGCTCGCCTCTATGTGACCGATCACAACGAGTTTGTCCCTCTCGACCGTGCCGGTCTCAAGCAAGTCGATATTGACTGTTTCACCGCTCGTGGCATGGAAGTGAAGTAACCATGTAGACCATCGTCCGAGGTTGACAGTGCTGCAGTCCGACTGACACGACACTGCCAAGTGTGACACAAAAATTGTGACATAATGTCAGTAAAATAATGTGTGCCTCTACTGTGGCACATTGCTTGCAGATGTGTTGGCGACATTCGTGCTATGATGCCGAGTGTCATCAACACATTTTTTTTGAAATAAATTAAAAACATATACTATTATGGGTAAGATTATCGGAATAGATTTAGGCACGACCAACTCGTGCGTATCGGTGCTCGAGGGAAGCAACCCTGTTGTAATTCCCAATAGCGAGGGCCGCAACACCACCCCGAGTGTGGTGGCATTTAAGGATAACGGTGAGCGCATCGTGGGCGACCCGGCAAAACGTCAGGCTATCATGAACCCCACGGGCACTGTGTTCTCAATCAAGCGATTCATGGGCGAGCAAATCGGTCATGTGCGCGGTGATGTGGAGCGTATGCCCTATAAGGTGGTCGACAACGGTAACGGTCAACCCCGTGTCTTGATAGGTGATCGTCAATATACACCCCAAGAAATCTCGGCAATGATTCTCCAAAAGATGAAAAAGACTGCCGAAGATTACCTCGGAACGACTGTTGACGAGGCAGTGATTACCGTGCCGGCATATTTCAACGATGCGCAGCGTAAGGCGACCAAGGAAGCCGGAGAGATTGCCGGACTCAAGGTTCAGCGCATTATCAACGAGCCTACGGCAGCAGCGTTGGCCTACGGACTCGACAAAGAGACCGATGACAAGAATATAGCGGTATTTGACCTCGGTGGCGGTACGTTTGATATTTCAATTCTCAATATCTTCGGTAACGTGATAGAGGTGAAGTCGACCAACGGTGACACTCACCTCGGCGGTGACGACTTTGACCAACGCATTATCAACTGGCTTGCCGAAGAGTTCAAGAACGACAACCCCGGCATTGACCTCCGCCGTGACCCCATGGCAATGCAACGACTCAAGGAGGCTGCCGAGAAAGCTAAGATCGAACTCTCAAGTTCGACCGCTACCGAGATTAACCTGCCGTACATCATGCAGGTGGACATGATGCCCAAGCACCTCGTACGAACCCTCACGCGAGCCAAGTTCGAGCAGTTGTGCGACGACCTTATTCAAGCGACACTCGAACCGTGTCGCAAGGCACTGAGCGATGCCGGATTGAGCACGAGCGAAATTCATGAAGTAATTCTTGTCGGAGGCTCGACTCGTATCCCCGCTATACAACAGGTGGTCGAGAAGTTCTTCGGCAAAGCCCCGAGCAAGGGTGTCAATCCCGACGAGGTCGTTGCTGTGGGCGCGGCTATCCAGGGTGGTGTGATAACCGGCGAAGTGAAGGACGTGTTGTTGCTTGACGTGGTTCCCCTCTCGGTGGGTATTGAGACCTTGGGTGGAGTGATGACCAAACTCATTGATGCCAACACCACAATCCCGACCCAAAAGAGTCAGGTGTTCAGTACCGCAGCCGACAACCAGCCCGAGGTGGAGATACATGTTTTGCAGGGTGAGCGTCCCATGGCACGCGATTGCAAGACCTTGGGTAAATTCCATCTCGACGGCATCGCCCCGGCACCGCGTGGTATTCCGCAAATTGAAGTTACGTTCGATATTGATGCTAACGGTATCATGCAGGTGTCTGCCAAGGACAAGGCGACAGGCAAGGAGCAGAGCATACGCATTGAGGCTTCGAGCGGTTTGACCGATGCCGAGATCCAACGCATGAAAGACGAGGCTGCCGCAAATGCAGCCGCCGATGCCAAGGAGCGCGAGCGTATTGATAAGATTAATCAAGCCGATGCTTTGATCTTCCAAACCGAGAAGACACTCAAGGATGCCGGTGACAAGTTACCGGCCGACACTAAAGCGAACATCGAGAATGCTCTCAACCGCCTGCGCGATGCACACAAGGCACAAGACCTTGATGCTATTGACGCTGCAAGCAAGGAACTCACCGAACTGTTCGGCGCGATGTACCAAGCACAGCAACAAGCACAGCAAGCCGGTGGTGCAGGTAACCCCTTTGGCGGTGCCGATCCTTTCGGCGGTAACAACCCGTTCGACGGAGGCGGTCAAGCCGGTAACGACAACGGTCCGCAAGACACCAGTTACGAGGAAGTGAAATAACCCGTTCAAAGGCTTACATGGTCAATATGCGATGGGCGCGAGATTTCGTGCCCATCGCTGTTTGTCGGTGAGAGTGGGCGAGCGGTTTGGTCGTGTGTCTCGTCATGATTGAGTATCACACATATTAAAATAAGGAGGGCAATAGTCGCTTTAATGTGACTATTGCCCTCCTCTATGAAAATCCACACCAAAGGATGTGATGAAACTCCGATTAAAACAAGGTTTGAGGGCACACCATACCGCTGTAATCCTCCGTCGCAACCGGTGCGAATCCCTTTACGGGTTGAGGCCCGCCATTAGCATGAGTACTTTCTCGGCATTTCACAATTATTTGAAGAGTATCCCGATCTTCTTTGATGTGGAAAAATGTCAATGAACGCCGTTGCTCCTATCAACAGTGCAAAGTTACTAAAAATTCCTTTTCTCACCAAATATATGGGGATAATTAAAAAAAGTTTGAAAAACAATGAAAAAATTTGAGATTATGCAGTGAAATGTATAAATATCCTTTTTTATACAAAATTATTGTGTATATTTGCAACAAAATTAAGTCAAATATTCAATAATTATTCATTTTTGCAATGACAACTAAAAAATTTTTACTTAACGAGCAAGACATTCCCCAAGCATGGTATAATGTTATTGCCGACATGCCGGTGAAGCCGCAACCCATGATTCACCCGGCGACTCACAAGCCCATTACAGCCGAGGACTTGTATCCGTTGTTCAGTCGTGCTGCGAGTGATCAAGAAGTGAACTACACCGATCGCTTCATCGAGATTCCCGAGGAAGTCCGCGAGTTATATCGCATTTGGCGTCCCACTCCACTCGTGCGTGCCGAGGGACTTGAACGAGCCCTCGATACTCCGGCGCACATATATTTCAAGAACGAGAGTGTCAGCCCTGTCGGTTCGCACAAACTCAACAGTGCTATCGCGCAGGCCTATTATTGCAAGTCCGAAGGCATTACCAATATTACCACCGAGACAGGTGCCGGTCAGTGGGGTGCTGCATTATCGCTTGCAGCAAAGCACTTCGGACTCGAACTCGCGGTATATATGGTTAAGATTTCCTATGAGCAGAAACCTTACCGCCGCTCAATCATGCAGACCTATGGTGCCGAGGTGATTGCATCGCCGAGCATGAGCACCAAGGCGGGTCGCAAGGTGATTACCGACCACCCCAACTACAGCGGTTCGTTAGGCACGGCAATCAGTGAGGCCGTTGAATTGGCAATGACTACACCCAATTGTAAATATGTGCTCGGTTCGGTGCTCAACCATGTGGCCTTGCACCAAACGGTAATAGGATTGGAGGCGGAAAAACAAATGGAGATGGCCGGCGAAATGCCCGACACGGTTATTGCATGCTTCGGTGGTGGCAGCAACTTCAGCGGATTGGCTTTCCCCTTCTTGCGTCATAACCTCGTTAACGGCGCCAACATTCGTTTTATCGCTGCCGAACCCGAGAGTTGCCCCAAACTCACCCGTGGCGAGTTCCAATATGACTTCGGAGATGAGACCGGTTACACACCGCTTATCCCGATGTATACGCTCGGTCATAACTTCGCGCCGGCCAATATTCATGCAGGCGGACTGCGTTACCACGGCGGCGGTGCTATCGTGAGCCAACTCATGCACGACGGTTTGATTGACGCTGTTGATATACCTCAATTGGAAACCTTTAAGGCTGCCACGATGTTCGCCCGTAGCGAGGGCATTATCCCCGCGCCCGAGTCCTCTCATGCCATCGCTGCTGCAGTGCGCGAAGCGTTGCGCGCCAAAGAAGAGGGTAAGAAGAAAGTTATTTTATTCAATCTGTCGGGTCACGGCTTGATTGACATGACTGCCTACGACCGTTACTTCTCCAACGACTTGAGCAACTACACTGTGAGTGATGAAGAAATTGCTGCCGGCACATCTCAACTGGAGAAGTTGCTGTGAGCGGTAATAAGGATAGGCAAGAAATGGCAAGAACCTGCTTGACTACTCATTGAGTATATGGAATTTTAACCGAAATTCGCAGTGTTTCTGTCGCATATCGACTGCGACGTTTGAGTGTGCGTGGCGTTCCGCTTAGCACACTCAACTCTTTTTAGTTATTGGTGTGTCTATATAATACGGTGCGTTGCTCATGTGTTCCCCTGTGGTTACAACATGTGGCATGGTGGAATACAGATGTTAAAGAATTTGTAAATCGTCTTTGTTATGTGCTGCGTAACCTGTGTTTTCGCTTTGACAGAATTGAGACATTGCAGTAAATTGGTTTGGGTTCGAGTTAAAGTTTGTTAAATTTTAGGGTTGGTGCTATGCTTGAGGTGGGGTTGTGGTGGCGGTGTGGAGAAAATGTTGTACCTTTGCATCACCGATTATATCCAAAAATAACTGCCCTATGGGTTGTCGGTGAGCATAATGGCCATGCTTGCCGGTGATTTTTTGGGCTTAACAGTTAACAAATTTAATCTGTAATTTAACGAAGTGGATACTTTAAGTTACAAGACGATTTCGGCAAATGCCGAAACCGCAACCAAGGAATGGGTAGTTGTCGATGCTACCGATCAGATCTTGGGTCGCTTGTGTGCCAAGGTTGCCAAGTTGCTCCGTGGCAAGTACAAGCCCAATTTCACTCCCCACGTTGATTGTGGTGACAACGTCATCATCATCAATGCCGATAAGGTCAAGATGACAGGCAAGAAATGGACCGAGCGCCTCTATGTGCGTTACACCGGTTATCCCGGCGGTCAGCGTTTTGCCACTCCGGCTATCCTGCAAGCCAAGAGCGAGCGTCGCAGTTCCAAGCCCGGCAAGCACCCTCTCTTCATTCATGTTGTGAAGGGTATGTTGCCCAAGAACCGCCTCGGCGCCAAGTTGCTCAACAACTTGTATGTGTACAATGGCAGTGAGCATCCTCACGAGGCTCAACAGCCCAAGGTAATTGACATCAACAACCTTAAATAATAGGGAGATATGGAACAAATCAATGCAGTAGGTCGCCGCAAGGCTGCTGTTGCCCGTGTGTTTGTCACCGAGGGCACCGGTGTGATTACCATCAACAAGCGCACTTTGGCTGAGTATTTCCCCTCGCCAATTCTTCAATTCATCGTCAAGCAGCCGCTCACCACGCTCGACGTGGCCGAGAAGTATGACATCAGCGTCAACCTCGACGGTGGTGGCTACAAGGGGCAAGCCGAGGCGTTGCGTCTCGCTATCGCTCGCGCTTTGGTCAAGATCAATGCTGATGACAAGAGTGTGTTGCGCAAGGAAGGCTTCATGACTCGCGACCCGCGTGTGGTCGAGCGCAAGAAGCCCGGTCAGCCCAAGGCTCGCAAGCGCTTCCAGTTCAGCAAGCGCTAATCGTTTAGTATCTAAATCGCGCAGACCCGTCGTCATGGCGGCTACCGCGTGATTGATTAACACAGAATGTAAACAAATCAAACAACTAACAAATGCAAATTCCCAGTTTTGAACAACTTTTAGAGGCTACCTGTCACTTCGGTCACCTCAAGCGCAAATGGAACCCTGCAATGGCTCCCTATATCTTCATGGAGCGCAACGGTATCCACATCATCGACTTATACAAAACCAGCGCCAAGTTGGAAGAGGCAG
>CALDIF010000009.1 GCA_937901905.1 uncultured Porphyromonadaceae bacterium
GGTTGTTGATGATGACAAGTTCCTCGGTGATGTTCTGCTCGAGAACCTCGGCAAGGCTGTAACCCTTGGCAAGACGGAAGTTGAGATTGTCAACGCTTTCGCTACAGTCAATCGCTTGGTCAATGGACATATAAGACTCGGCATCAACAGTGATGGTGTAACCGTCACCCTTTTGGAGTACCTCAAGGGTGTAGGCTCCCGTTTCGTCGGTCACGGTAGAGTATCTCACATCGCCCTTAACGGCTTCTACTGCTGCATCGGCGATAGGATTGTCGTTAACGTCGGTTACGACACCGCTAATCACGGCGGGCTCGTTGGCGATGCTCACTACCAATGTGGGCAGGAATGTAGATGCCGTCAACTCGCTCGATGTGAGCGTTGCGATGAACTCGGTAACCGTTTGGTCGGTGTTATCCTTCTTGTAGTACACGGCTTGATTGCCGGTAGTGTTGGCTCCGTAGAACGTGATGCTATTGTACTTGTAATTGCTGTTCTTTGTAGCAAGCACGACCTCAATACTATTGCCGTTGTAGACGATGGGTTCGGCGAGGTCGAATGTCATCGTACCACCGCTCGAACTGATGGTCTGTGTGCCCGCCTCAACCTGCAATGTCATGTCTGTAACATCGAGATTGTCGGTAGTGGGCGAGGTCGACTCGCTTTGTGCTGTCCACAAGTAGTACTCATCGGCAGCAGGAGCGGCGTTGCTACCGTAGCGGAAACCTATCTTGGTGATCTTGTCACCGATGTTGACCTTGCCATCAAGCTCGGCAGCGGTGTACACGAGGTGACTACCGTTTTGATTATAAGTGTTGGCTGCGTAAGGCAAATTGGAGTTGCTTGCAGTACCCTCGTTGATGAGGATAAGATCCTCGACGAGTGCTTCCTCGGCAACGGTGAGCGTGATGGTTGTGGTCGTCACGTCGTAATCTTCGCCTGCGGTAGCATCAACTCTAACGCTGAATTCGCCGGCGACGTGCGGCGTGTAGTCGAACGACAATTCACGGCTCTCGCCCGACGCGAGTGTCACGGTTTGTACCGTGCCGACAGGCTCATCATTGACGAGAAGACTAACCTCGAAAGTGTCCTCCTCGGGAAGGACATTCTTGAGCGTTGCGGTATAGGTGATAGTGTTATTCACCATGCCCTCGCTATCGCCGGTGAAAGCACTGAACATTGCATCGTGCTCAATAGCCACGCGCTCGCCACCATAGATGTCATCAACACCGGCACCCGAAATCTTGAACTTGAAGTAGTAGTCGCCTGCCTCGGGAAGTTCAATGAAGTTGGTGGTAAAGGTCGACCGTGCTGTGGTAATGCCACTCACGGCAGTCCAGTTACTGCGGTCGGTCGAGTAATAGACCTCAACGCTTGGGCCGAACGAATATCCGGCAGTAGTGAAAGTGAGTCCCGATTTTTCCATTTCACCGGCTGTGAAGCGGAGAAGAGGAGTTACAATCTCGGTCGCTTCGCCGGTTGCATATGCGCTCACATAACCCATATAGCGGTTGTATGTCACGTCGGCACTGCTGACGAAGTCGGTGCGACTCTTGCGCTCAACACTACTGCCCACGATGAAGCCTGCATCGAGGTCGTCCTCAAAGTCCTCAAGGAAGGTGCTTTCATCTAAGCGAGCGGCAGTGGCAAGCACCTCAGCCCGGAAGCCGGCATCGGTTGAAATTGTGAGAACCGGCTCGTTATCAAACCTTGCGGCATCGGCGATGGTGAACGTCACTGTTGCAGTCTCGCCCGGCAAGAGTTGTTCTACGGTGCCGGTAACATTCACGCCCTCTTCGGGTTGCCACAAGATACTCTCGAGAGGCCAGTTGCCCTCGTTGGCAAGAACGATGCTTGCAGAGCGGTCACCGGTGAATACACCGAGGTCGATAGCACTTGTCAACTTGGTGCTGCCGTTCTCCTTGTAGAGTACCGGAACCGGAACCAAAGCGGTGACTTTCACGCTGTTAACGGTGGCTTGTGTGTTCTTGAGACTCTCCTTGACCACATAGTTGTAGGTGTTGGAAGTTGCTGTTCCTCCGTGAGCGTAGGTGAACACGACGGGAGCGTTCGCTGTCTCACCGGCGGCAACTGCGACACCGATGATTTCGGTAGCGATGGGGTTCTCAAGGTCGGTCGAGAGGTACACATCGAACGTGTAGTCCTCGGCAGCGACATCAAGCAAGCCTTTGTTCTTCACCGTTGCGGTGAGAGCGATTTCCACGTTACCCTCAAGGTCGGCATCATAGTTCTCTTCATCGGCAGTGACAGCGGTTATTGCGATGTCGGCTTCACGCACGAGTTCGTCGGCAGCGAAGAAATTGAGCGCACCCAACGGAATTGCAATAGCCAACTGTTGAGCCTCCTCAAGGTCAAACGTGCCGTAAGACCACTCGGTGGTGCTCAATGCCGGAGTCCACGTAATCTCAATCGGGGTCGAGCCCTTGATTGTGCCGTCCTCAATCGCGAACGCTTGCACGCGGTGGGTTGTAGCGGTGTTGACATATTTAGCAGTCATGAATACCGTGCCGTTCACCTTGGGGGTGATGAGGTAATAATAGCGACTGCTTGTCATGTAAGTCGTACTTTGGATAGCCGTTTCGCCATCAGCGTTAAGCACTGTGTACGCTGTGGGAGCATCTACCTCGGTGTAGCTGCTGATGTCGTTACCGTAATTTGTAGTTGTATTTACAGCCTTCCAGCCGGCAGGCAAGATAGCACTCGACGTGATGCCGTCGAATGTCTCTTGATAACCTGTGGGCACTGCGATAGCACTACCGCTAAGGGCAACCTCAAACGAGCCGGCTTCGCCACAGTTGATGGTGAGTGTGCCGGAGGCTTCGCCGGCCTCGGTGGGCGTGTAGGTAACCGGAATTACCAGTGCCTCGCCGACGGCGAGTTCGCCAAGTTCAACATCGGTTGAGAACGGAGTGGCAAGACCGCTCAGACTCGGCGTGAACGCGTTGCCACCGATGTTGCGCAGGGTCACATTGAGAGTCTTGTTGGCACCGACGAGTACCGAACCGAAGTTGATTTCCTCAACATCTACTGTAGCGTCATACTCTTGAGGTTCTCCATAGGTAAACGTCGTCTTGGGCAGGAACTGTTGTTCTCCACTCGTCTTGGAACTCCCGTAGATGTATTTTACTGTTGCCGAACTTTGGCTCACACCATAGAAAGATGATGATGTTGATCGACCGGTCTCGGTCACTTTTGTAGCAACTATAAGATTGCCACCGCTGTAGGTGTAGGGTACGTCAAATGTTATTGTCCATAAATTACCTGTCCCCGTGACGGTAGATACACCTTCGGCTACAGTAGTGAGTTGCCCCCACACTGTTTCAACATCGGTGAAACTTTCAACCGTGCCAACTCGCACTTCCAATTTCGCATCGTTTGTGAACGATTTAGATGAATAGAATTCCAATTGAGAGATTGCGTTACCGTTCAAGAACGCTAAATCATCTTCCGGATAAATTGTTGCAATTGTAGTATTGGAACTATCTATCCAATATCCATAATAGGGAGCATAAGCATTGGTCACCGTTCCGTCGTACAGTGTCCACGGGCTGGCGGGAACATAGGCATTGGCTGTCAGTGCCACCTCGAATGTTCCGGCTTCGCCGCAGTCAATGGTCAATGAGCCGGTGTAGTTGCCCTCAACATCGGTCGAGAAGGTGATGGGAATTACCACATTGTCACCTGATGCCAACTCGCCCGGTGTGACATCGGTCGAGAATGGCGCAACGAGACCGCTCAGGCTCGGCGTGAACGCGTTTGCTCCGGTGTTGGTGATTGTCACCTCAAGGGTCTGTGATGCAGTGCCGTACATGACGTTAAATGAACCGAAGTCTAATGACGTTGTGCTGACACCGGCATCGTATTCGCTCTGAATGCCGAAGCCGACCTTGGGCAGGAAATTACGCACTGCCGGGTTGCTGCCGCTTGAAGTGGTATATGCCGCTCCGGTGCGAGTAATGCCATACCATTTGTAGCTCGAATTACTCATATAGCCACCGGTTGTCGTCACCTTCAAGTCCAAGCCAAGGTTTCCACCGGTGTAGGTGAACTGATGCTCTGCGTCCAACTCAAAAGTCATCTCGCTTGAACCGTTAATCGGTCCGCCGGTAGCGTACACGCTGTAATTGAGATAACCGCTGAGGGTCTCACTCTCGCTAAGTCCCAAGCCGAGCGAAATCACCGGCGGATTGGTTTTACTGTAACTACTGTTGGCGTAGAATGTTATCGATGTCACAGTCTTGCCCACCAGGTCGGTGAGCAACTCGGCGGGATACACCACCGTGCCGCGAGTCCCGGCGTTATCGAAGTAATATCCCTCGACCGGAACATACTGGTTTGTCTCGGTGCCATCGGCAACAATGACAGTCGCGGCATTAGCCCGCCATGACATCATCAGTGCCAACAGCAACGTAAGCGCTGTTAATAACTTGTGTTTCATAAACGAATAGAATTGGTGAATATTATATTAATTAAATTGTTTACAGTGGATTAATCGACTTGAAGCTCTTCCAGTTTTTAGCTTCCTTGTAGGTTGATAATGCAGTTGCCGGGACAAATAACGGCACTTTGGTATCATTGACCTTATCCAACTCGGGCGGAGTGACCGCCAGCGACACGATGCGAGTGAGTTTGCAACTCTCGGTCACTTTTTTACCCACATGAGTCACTGCTGCCGGCAAAACCAGTTCTTTGATTGCAGTGTTGCGCAAAGCGTTGTCTCCTATTGAGAGCAGCGACTCGGGTAGTTCGATTGATGCCAATGACTTGCAGTCACGGAATGCTTCTTTTTCTATGGTTCTCACTTCGGAGGGAATGTCAATATAGACAAGGCTCTTGCAGTTGCGTATGGCCTCTTTGCCTATGGTGCGCAGTCCGTCGGGCAAGGTGATGCGGGTTGCCGACTCGCAGTCTTGGAA
This sequence comes from uncultured Porphyromonadaceae bacterium, assembly GCA_937901905.1. GTDB lineage: Bacteria > Bacteroidota > Bacteroidia > Bacteroidales > Muribaculaceae > Sodaliphilus. Next base: position 4,935 of record CALDIF010000009.1, read on the forward strand.
CACGGCTAACGGCAACGCGGTCACACCGCCGGGTACGTCAATCGCCGGAATGGAAGAACACTTGTAGAACGCGTGTTCGCCAAGGGTGGTGAGTGCATCGGGTAGGTGCAGGCTTGTGAGCCGGTTGCAACGGGCAAAGGCATACTCCTCTATTGTGGTGACATTGTCGTGCAGTGTTACCGAGCGTAAAGACGAACATTCCTCCAACAGGTGAGCCGGCACCGTATTCATCGAAACGGGCAACTCGAACGCCGTGATGCCGGCACCGGTGAATGCGTACGGCTCCACAACGCGTACGCTTGCCGGTAAATCCACACGCACAACGTTACTGCAGCCGTAAAATGCGTTGCGACCGACGGTGGTCACCCCATCGGGCACCACGACGCTTCCGCTCAACGCTTCGGGGCATGATAGCAACACAGTGCCGTCGGCTGTATAAAGCACACCGGAATAGGCGTAGTAGTATTTGCTCCCTCGCTCAACGGCGTATTCGGTCAAATTTTTCATTCGCCCCGGGTCGTCATTGGCAATTAGCGCACCGGCAGGCAGGAAGAGTGAGGTTAACTTGGTGCCGTCGAACGCGCCGGCACCGATGTCGGTAACGGTATATGGCAAGTCAATGCGTGTCATTGGCACGTTGCGAAAACACTGTTCGCCTATCTTTTCGAGCCCTCGAGACAAGCGCACGTCAATCAATCTCGTGCAGCCCGAGAAGCATTTTGCGCCGAGGGTTCGCACGTCGGGGCTCAGGTCACAGTAGCGCAGTCGCTCACAATCCTCAAATGCCGATTCTCCTATTCGGCTAATGTAACGTCCCATGACAACCTCTTCCAACTCGTCGCAGTCGTAAAAAGCGCGGTTACCGATTTCGACAGTGCGTGGGGGCAACACTATAGAACGCAGGTGGGAGCAATAACTGAATGTGCTACTGCCAATCTCGTCGCGTGTCGAACGCGTGGAGGAGAAAATACCACCGCCACCGCTCTCAATACGCGCCCCCTCAAGGTCAATGTCAAGATAGTTGTCTATTGACTTGTCATTGCGGTCGACAACGCGAGTGCGTTTGCCCAATTTCTTCATGTAGTCAAGGTCTTTGCCGTTTATGGGACCCTCAACGATGAGTACACGCACCCTATTGTGCATTCCTTGGGGCATTTGCGCCTCGAGTTCACCGGCGTGACTCATCGAAATGTACACAACGTCATCTCCACTGCGTGTGCGACGCCCGAGAGCAAGTGTTGTCAGCGTTGTGGCGAGTAACAGTACTATCAACAATAACTTTGTTTTCATTTGAACTTAACAGTATTGGTAGCGGTTAGCGGAGTGGGAAACCGGGAAAATTACAAGGTTACACCGATGAGTGGGCTTACACTTGCCGTTTATGCCCCTTTCACTCTAAAAGAGCGAGCCGGGTGCATTGGGTCGTTCACGATGCAGGTGTTCGTAGGCAAGTTGGGTTACCTCGCGACCTCGTGGAGTGCGATTGATAAATCCCTCTTTAATCAAGAATGGCTCGTACACCTCCTCAACGGTTCCGGCATCCTCGCTGATGGCAGTGGCGAGTGTGCCGAGCCCGACGGGTCCGCCACCGAACTTGTCAATGATTGTGGTCAAGATTTTGTTGTCTATCTCGTCAAGACCGTACTTGTCGATATTCAAGGCCTCGAGTGCATAGCGAGCAATAGCGGTGTCGATTTTCCCACTGCCCTTGACTTGGGCGAAGTCGCGCACACGACGCAGCAAGGAGTTGGCGATGCGTGGCGTGCCACGGCTGCGCATCGCAATCTCGAGAGCCGCCTCGTCGGTGATGGGCACCGATAGCAGTTTGGCAGAACGCTTGACAATGCCCTCGAGCACGTCGTGACCGTAGTACTCGAGGTGACAGTTGATGCCGAAACGCGCCCTCAACGGCGAGGTGAGCAAGCCACTGCGTGTTGTCGCACCAATGAGCGTGAACGGTGCAAGGGTCAGTTGTACCGAGCGCGCCCCGGGACCCTTGTCAATCATGATATCGATGCGATAGTCCTCCATAGCGCTATAGAGGTATTCTTCCACGATGGGGCTGAGGCGGTGTATCTCGTCAATGAAGAGGACGTCGTTTTCGTTGAGTCCGGTGAGCAGTCCGGCAAGGTCGCCCGGCTTGTCGAGCACAGGACCGCTCGTCACCTTGATGCCCACACCGAGTTCGTTGGCGATAATGTTGCTCAAGGTCGTCTTGCCCAATCCCGGCGGACCGTGAAACAAGATGTGATCAAGTGCCTCGCCGCGCATTCGTGCCGCTGCAACGAATACCCGCAAGTTCTCTATTATCTTTTCTTGACCGGCAAAGTCACCGAAGCGCAATGGGCGTAGCGCACGCTCGAAGTCCTCGTTGGTCTTGAGGCGTTCTTGTCTTATGTCAAACTCTTCGGCCATCAATTACTCGTAGAGTTTGCTCGCGACGCGATCATATTCTTTCTCGCTGGTGAACCCGCTCCGCTCCAACTGCAGCATACTCTCGATTACCCCATCGAGATAGGGTATTGTGGCAACCTTGGTGCTCTTCATTCCCTTCTCGTAGATTTTGTAGTATTTGGTCGATTTGAGCGACTTGTGAAACTTCTTTCCCTGCTCGGTTTCGCTGCCGGTATATTTCCACTTGGCGGCAACGAACATCGACTTGTTCTTGCTCATCACATCGCGCAACTCGCTCGTGTAGAGCCCGTAATTCTCAACCAACTCTTTCTTCTTCAAGACATCGCGAGTTTCCATCCCCTCGAAACTCTTGAGAGCCTCTTCGACGGCTTGCTTGTTATAGGGCGCGCTGAGCACATCGACGACTTCGCTCTCATACACGAGGTTATCGCGAAGGTCAAATGCGTGTTCGCGAGCCTTGTTCGCTGCCTTGATGTCGTTGTTAAGACTCTTTTTAACTTTCTCGAGGTCGCTGATTTGCGCTTTCAGTTCCTTTTCAACCGCATTGAGGCTGTCAATGCGAGCCTTGAGTTCCGCTATTTGTCCGTCAATAACCTTGATGGAGTCAAGGCGTTCGTCAACGATTTGTTCTTGAGCGTAAATCGTCTCTTCGTGGTCTTCAACAGAGGTCTGTGCACTCACGTTCAAGGCAACAATTGCCATGAAGCAAGCGAGGCCGGTTGTCATTATCTTGTCAGTCATATTCAGTGTATTTTGGTTTTGACCGCTAAATTACACAATTTTATGCAAATGACCAAATTGCACTCGTTATTATGTCATTAAATTGTTCGCGTCACAAAAGTGCGGGTCAAGGCACTCTTGCGACGCGAATGTTGGTGACGTGGTGCGGTAACAGACGTTGACCGTTGTTCCGTGACGAGTATCACTCGCTGCTCTTCTTGTTGCCGCCGACGAGGTCGCTGTTGTCTATGGTCGTTGCTGTCTTTTTCACCGAGGCTTTGAGCGATCCGAAGCGATAAGAAACCGTCAATTGGAAATAACGGCCGGTAAAGGCGAAGTCCGACACGCCGGTGTAGTCACCGTGAATGGTGTAGTGGCGGTTGTGAAAGTATCTTCCGCCGAAGGGATTTTGAGTGCGCAGTTTGACGGTCAGACGGTCGTCCTTGAGGAACGAGCGTTGCAAGCCGAGTCCGTGGAACCATGTTGTTCCGCGTCGGGCGTACAGTCCGTCGGCATCACCGCCCCACTTGCCTACCGTGGCGGTCAATCGTATTTGCAATGGCATTTGCCAACTGAATTGGGTGTAGAAGAACGAGGCCCAACGTGCGTTGCGCAATCCTAATGGAGTGGAACGCAGGTAATTGCGTCCGATGTTACCATTGAACATCAGCGACGTCTTGGCATGAAATTGCCATTGGGCAAAGCCGCTGATGCCGTACCACCGTTCCACCATCGCGTTGTCGTAGGTCGTCACATCGCGTCCGGCATCGTCGGTAAACTTGACTTCGGTGAACTGATTGGTGCTCGACGAGAAGCCCGGCACAATGTTGAAAGTGAACTTGGGTCCCACTTGCATATAGGTGAGACTGACACTATAGGTGCGCGCACTGCCGAGGGCGGCGTTACCGTAGTTGACCTCTTGCACGTTCTCAATTACGGCAGGGTTGAGGAAGGAAATACCGGGGCGATTGATGCGTGTGGAGAAAGCGGCTTTCAGGCTGCGGAACATATCAAACTTGTAGTTCACGCTCGCGCTTGGCACCCAGTCGTTGAGTGTCCTGTGAAATCCGGGTTGTGACCCGTCGGGATAACGTGCCGCCAAGTAACTGTACTCGTAGCGCAATCCGGCGCGAGCGTCCCAACGCTCGCTGCTGTAAGTGTAAGACACGTATGCCGCCGCAACGTGAGTGGTGTGATTGAAACGGCTGTACACGTCATTGCCGCCACCGGTGTAGGTGGCTGTAGTGTTGCTGCGGTTCGCACGGTTGATGTATTTTAGTCCGGTATCAATTTTGTGCCCGGCTGCGAGTGGACGTGTCCAGTCAATTTGAGCCGTCTGTTCGAGAAACTTCTCGTGTGCGGTTTGATACATTGCGCTATATGGAACCGGCATGGACACCATGTCGGTGAACTGCGATTGACTCTCTCTCTTATCGCGCGAGGTTGAGAGTAAATAACTCAGTGTGAGTATCTCATCGGGACGATGGGTGCGATGCTGGTAGTCTAACCTGCCGTCAAAACTGTAATAACTTGATAATGGGGTGCTATACACTGTGTTATAACTGTATAGCGCGGTTCCCGAGGCATCAATGCGCTTGTAACCGATGTTGGCATTGCCGTTGAAATAGTAGTAGTAGCCGCCGAAGTTGAGCGTGACCAAATTGAGGGTATCGGGTTCGTAACTTGCCTCAATGTTAGCGTAGTGCACATTGACACGAGCATCGGCAACGTTGTTGCTTATCGCTGTTTCTTCGCTCGCCGGGTAATAATACTCGGAGTGGCTGTTTTGTTGTTGAGCGCGACGCGGTCGTGATGTCACCCCGTAGTTGATATTGCTGATGACTTTCTTTACTTGTGCAGTGAGATATGCGCTGCCCGAGACACTGCCGTAGTTGTCAACCCCGGCACTCACGGTGCCGGTGGCACCACCCATTTGCGACGTGGTCACGGTGACGATATTAAGTATTGCAGCCACGCCCTCGGCATCATATTTCGCACCGGGCTCGGTAATGACCTCTATTTTCTTAATCATCGAGGCGGGAATTGCCTTGAGCACTTCCTTGGCATTGTTGCTCAATGACGGGTCGGGGTGACCGTTCTTGTATATCTTGAAATTACTGCTGCCCTTGACCAGGATGTTGTCTTGGGCATCAACGCTCACAAGCGGAACCTTGCGCAACAAGTCCATCACGGTCGAGGTCTTGCTGTCGGCATCTGCCTGCACGTCATATCCGATGCGGTCGACCTCGGTCGTTATCAATGGGCGCGCGGCGGTCACCGTCACTCCCTCCAACACGTTGTCGTTTCCTCGCAGGGTGATAATGCCGAGGTCAACATCGGTGTCGGTTGCCGTGAAATCGCGTGTTGCGCTCACCTTGCCCACTGCCGACACGTGCAGGCTGTAAGACCCCGGCATGATGTCGTGGGTGAATTTGCCGTCAATGTCGGTCACGTCAATAATCACGGCACGTGTCGTGTCGCTCGTGGCGTAAATGCGCACTGTGGCGAACGGCTCGCCTGTCTCCTCGTCATCGGTTGCCTTGAACGATACCTTCACGGTGGCATGAACTGTGAGTGTGACAACGGCAAGCAATGCTTGTAATATCAATCTTTTCATCTTTAAAATTTCTACTGTGAAACCGGTCTGCAATTTAATGTAGGCACTTATTAGACGTTTTACGGTTTCAAATAGTTGCAACGCGCGTCCTCTTTAACACTATTTCACCTTTAATTGTCACTTATGCCGGTGTGACATTGAGTGAAATATCAGTTTATCAACTTGATGTTGTCGCTCACCGCGTTGTCGCATTGTAAGGTGATTGCAGCGGCTTGCAAACCTTGTGTGGCAGCCTCGTTCATTGTTGCCCCTCGAGCCTCGGCGGCAACGACCGCGGCCATAAAAGCATCGCCGGCACCGGTTACATTTACAACGGTGATGGGAATGGCTTCTAATCGGGTTTCACCGGCGCAGTCGCGACACAACACGCCGTCGCTGCCTAACGTGATATAGATGCGCGTCGCTCCATGCTCGATAAACCACCTCGCCGCAAGGCTGACGTCGGTTTGACCGGACAAAGCCTCGGCTTCGGCGCGGTTGACCTTGATGATAAAAGGTGACCGATGGGGCAAGGACAACAGCGGTAATAGTTTGACCGCCTTTGCTGCCGATGTGGCATCGACGTACATCGGCACCGCGCTGCGTTGCGACAGCAGCCATAACACGGTCTCGTCAATGTTACAATCACACACCACGGCATCGCCGGCGTTAATCACGTCAATGTACTCGGCAACCGTGTCTGCCGTTAGCCTGTTAACAAGTTCCATGTCGGCAATGCCTCCTTGCATTTCACCGTGCTCGTCGTTAATGCAAATGAAGTAATTGCTGCGAGCACCGGCGATGCGCAACACGGGGTCGACTGTCATTCCCACGTTGCGACAGTCGGCGAGCATCGCGGCTCCGCTCGTGTCATCACCGATGGCGGTGATAAAACGCACGTTCGTGCCTAATAAGCACAGGTTGTGAGCAATGTTGCGCCCCACACCGCCATAGCCGATGTGGACGTGTCCCGGGTTGGATTCTCCGCGAACATAGGCACTTGCCGGCGTTGCAATGATGTCAACGTTGGCCGCACCGATTACCGTAATTTTCTTGTCCATAATTGTCGTGGGTCATAACACTTGACAAAAGTAGTGATAATTCCCGACAGTCGACGAGGTGTTTGACAATAATTAACGGTAATTAATCGAATTGATTTGGGAGATGAGTGGCTTGCAATAAATGGTGCTTCGGGCGCGTTATAAAGCATAATTCGCTATTATACGACGGTTTTTATGACAGACGAACGTTTTTACAGGACAGCGGCAATGCTTGGCGAGCGAGCCATGGAGCGGCTGTGTGCAGCTCGTGTCGCGGTGTTCGGTGTGGGGGGCGTAGGCGGATACGTCGTCGAGGTATTAGCGCGTAGCGGTGTCGGCGCGCTTGACCTGTTCGACCCCGACCGTGTGAGTGTGAGTAATATTAATCGCCAGTTGGTGGCACTGCAAAGCACGATAGGAGAGTATAAAGTTGATGTGGCTGCAAGGCGTGTTGCCGACATCAACCCTGCCTGTAAGGTGAAGACCCACACTGTTTTCTATCGTGTCGTGAATGCCGATGAGGTTGACTTGTCGGTGTTCGACTACGTGGTCGACTGTATTGACACGGTGACTGCCAAGATGGAACTGGTAAGACGGTGTACGCGTTTGGGCATACCCGTCATCTGCTCGATGGGTGCCGGCAACAAGTTGGATCCCACCGCATTTCGCGTGGCAGACATCACGGCGACGATGATGGACCCGATAGCCCGCGTGATGCGCAAGCGTTTGCGCCGTGAGGGTATACGCCATTTCAAAACGGTTTTCAGTTCCGAAATTCCTGTTTCGACCGGTGTCTGTTCACAAGATACCGGCATCAGCAACAAGGCTGTCGTGCCGGCGAGTAATGCCTTTGTGCCCGCTGCTGCCGGCATCGTTATCGGTGGCGAGGTTGTGAAGGATCTTGCCGCGACCGACGATGCGAATGGGGGCGTGTTCTGATTCAGAAACGCCCCCCATATCGTTTTTACCCGACTTTATAGCCCCGTCAAGGCATCAAAGACGGCTTCTCATTGCTCACTATGAGTTGTCCGATAAAATGTGGTCGAGAATTAGGTTGACATCAGCTACATTAACCTTGCCGTCCCGGTTTACATCGTAAATTTCGGGCGCATTGTCCTCGTCGGTGGCGGTGAGTATCGCTGCAAGCACCGCGTTGACATCAGCCACGTTAATCAACCCGTCGTGATTGACATCAAGGATGTCGTAGGTCGGTTCGGCGGTGCGTTGTTGTATCACGCGTAACGTGATTGTGTTGGCATCAACGCTGTCGGTTGCCGTGATGGTCATCACGCGTCGGTCAAGTTCGAGGGGCAACGCATCAACGGCAATGTAAAGCGTGTCGAGGGTGTACTCGCCCGGCTTGTTGGTCACGCTTGCCCACGTGTCATCACAAATGGGTTGCTTGTATCCGTAGCGACTGTAAATCGCTTGTCGCACCGTGCCGCCTTCAGCACCGACGACAATACTGTCGGTTTCCACCGGCAACCACGACATTACGGCATGACTCACCAGTGGCATGATGTAGAACGATGTCTGACTGCCTGGAGTTGCTGCAAAGTACCCGGTCACGGGGCGCCACACCTCGTTGAGACCGTTGCGACGCATGAAATAGGCTGTGTTGCCGTGATCGCGCAAATGTGCCATGGCGAACGACACATTGCACGTGTCGTTCCACTCTGGTATGCCGTCGACGCGGATAAAGAATTCATCGTTAATCACTGTGGGGTCAAACTCAAACAGGGTACCACGCAAGGTCGTTGATGTGCTGGCGGCAAGTTCGCTCACAAACCAGCCCATCAAGTCCAATTTCTTGCCCGGAACGCCGTTGTCGCTCTCGCACAACGACACGATGACATTTGACACTTGGTCGGCGAGCGCTTCGGCTTGGACGCTCTCGAAGAATACCAATGCACCGTACACCACTATCGGTGCCGAGGGTTTGGAAAAACGCTCGGCATAGGCATCGGCAATCTTGTTCTTCTTGTTTGAACCCGGGAAACTGCCCTCGCCGTCGAGGTCGTACACCACGGGATAGTCCTCGTCTAGCAAATTGCTGATGTAACCGTCGTACTCTACGCTCACGCGTGCTTCGGTCGTGCTCGTGCCGTGCATGTTGGTCACGGTGAGTGCCACGTCTTGCTCGTGCATCTGGCTGTAGGACACGATGGGATTTTCTTCATCGGAAGTCTCGGGTGTGGCACTCGAGAATGTCCACGCCCACTCGGTGGGGAAGTTGCTCGACCCGTCAAAGTACTGCACTCGGGCAAGAGGTGCAACCATGGGCAGGTGCGTGTCATCGTAGCGGAAAGTCGCCGGCGGTGTGATAATTGCCGTCGGTGCACCGCCGGTCACGGTGACAAATCCCTCGCGAGTTACAGTGCTCGTTTCGCCTGCGGCATCGGTTACGGTGAGGGTCACATCGTAGGTTCCGTCAACCTTGTAGTAAACGTTGGGGCACGCCTCTACACTCGCCTCGGGTGTGCCACCGGGGAAACTCCAGTTGTACGCTGCGATGTCGCCCGTTGATGTGTCGACAAATCCTATCACCTCGCCTGTCGCCACGTCGATGTGATCTATGCCGGCAACACCGGTGACGCTGAGTTTGTCAATGTAGAAATCGGCCATGTAACCGCCACCGCCGAACATTTCGAATTCCTTGCCGTAGCCGTAGTGGAAGCGAAATTTGATTTGCTGACCCTCCCACGCGCTCAAGTCAATGTCAATGGGGTGCCAACGCCAACTGCCGGCACCGGTCTCGCTATCGCTTGCCCAAATTAAGGTGCCGTCGGTGGCAAAATCGTCGGCAGACACGTATAGGCGCAGCGTGGCATAGTCGTTCATGTTTTGTGAGTATCCTATGTAGCCGTGGAACATACCGTTGCGCGGCACCTCGACAGTGGGGCTTGTCGCCCAAGCCTCGGCACGGTTATATCGGCGATAATCGCCCTCGATGAAGAGCGAACCTTTATCCTGTTTGTCATAGTAAAGGAACGAATAGGAACCGCTTGCCTTCTTGACCGAGAGGGTTACATAGCCACCGTCATCGGGTGTCAATGTCCACCCGGTCGTGCCGTTGTTGAAATCCTCGCTCCACACGGTTTGTTGTGAGTCGGTCCCTTGTACGCTAAAGTTTGCCGACAGGGTCTCTCCTGCGGCATGACGGACTGTCGCGCGTTGACGTACTGTCGGCTGCTCGCGAGTTATGTCATGGTTGGCTGCCGTGGGGCGAGTAATCGCGCCGCGCAGTACCTCGGGTGACAACGCCCATGCTGCGACACCTAATGCCGCGACACCGATAAATAATGTAATTTTCTTCATTATGTGATATAATTCAGTATTTTCAGTATTCACTTTAAGTTTTGAACTGCAAAATTAGGAAAAATGGTGGAAATGTAAGTTTGATGACTGTTATATTTAATTTTTTTTAGTTATTCACGACTTCTATACTATACAATAAGGGGGAAAATGCGGTGTTGCGGTATCGGATTTTGATTTGTTTCGTGATTGACCTATTGAATTGTCAAGCTCCCGACAAGAAACAAAAAATGTTGACATTGTTGTGTGATTGAATAAAAAGTCGTAATTTAGCACACTGATTAATTATGTTAACCGATCGGCATGGTAATTGCGCCTGATGCCCTACCGATAGAATGCAAGTGTGTACTGCTCATGCAACTGCGGTTGTGCGTAGCGCATTATTATTGTGCATTGTTATTACTGACGATATGAGAGGTCAAATGAAATTCGGACTGGATATCCCGACGCGACTGATGTTCGGCGCCGGGGAGTTAAACAAGTTGTCGACAGTCATGTTGCCCGGCACCAAGGCACTGCTTGTGCATCATGCCGGTGATGCATGGCACAGGTTGGGTTATAGCGAGCGAGTCGTGCGGTTGTTGTCGCTCGCCGGAGTGGAAACCGCAGTGTTTGACTACGACAATCGCAACACCGAGCAGTCGCATCTCGAGCAGGGAAAGGCGTTGTGCCGTGCCCGTGAGTGCGACTTTGTTGTTGCATTGGGCGGTCGCACAGCCATTGATGCCGCCAAGGTTATTGCCGATAACACTTTGCCGTTGATAACCATTCCCACTACAGCCGCTGCCGGCACACGTCTGCCACGCGTGTTGCCGGTGATGTGTATTGTAGATCCCGACCTGATGATGAGCGTGCCGTCACGTGTGCTGGCATTGCACGGTTTTGATGCCTTTTGCCACGCCGCCGAGGGCTATATCAGCCGTGCTCACAATCCCATCAGTGATTTATATGCACTCGAGGCAGTGCGCTTGCTCTACAAGTATCTGCCGGTCGCTGTTGTCGATTGCAACAACCATTGGGCTCGAGTGAAGTTGTCGTGGGCAAGCACGCTTGCCGGCATGGTGGCAAACACAAGCAGTGCCACCGGCGAGCATGCGTTGACCGATGCCATGTGCGAGCGTTTCCCCTCAATGCGTCATGGCACAGCCCTCGTGGGTATAGCACCTGCCTACTTCAAAGCCCTCAAGAACGACGTGATGAAACGCTTGATGAAGATGGCGGAGAAGATGACGCAGCAGAAAGCCGCTCGCCCGGGTGATTTTCTTGATGCCCTTGATGTGATGACGCGTGAGTGTAGGCTCGACGGCATTAACTTGAGGGATTGTGGCGTTTCGGAGGCTGACATTGAGCCTATGGTGGCTGCTGCTGTCGTCGCCGGTGAGTCCCTGCTAGACAATGATCCGCGATTTCTCAATCGTGAGGAACTGTACGACATTTACCTCAAGGCTCTCGGTTGAAATTACGGGTAAAGATTCGAGAATTATTAAAAGTGCAGGGCGGTACTGATGCCTTGTGTCTAACATTCCCTTGAAGTACATTCAATGTACTTCAAGGAACTTAAATTAACGATAAAATGCTATTTGATAAGAAAATATATCAGGAAAGACGCGAGCGTCTGCGCCGTCTCGTGGGTGAGAGCGGTATTGTTTTGCTGCCGGGTAACATTTGTTCACCATGTAATTTCCCCGCCAACGGGTTCTATCCCATGCGCCAGGACTCCACGTTCCTCTATTACTACGGACTTCACCGCGAGGGATTAGTGGGAGTGATAGACCTTGATACCGGCGAGGAAACACTCTATGGTGACGATGTTGACATTGAAGACATCGTGTGGCTTGGCGATGTGGAGAGTGTTGCAACGCTTGCCGCCTCAACGGGCGTTAATGTTTCCAAACCGCTCGGCGAATTGCAGGCACAGTTGGAGCAGGCTCGTCGTGCCGGTAGGCGCGTACACTTTCTGCCCCCCTATCGCTATGACACCAAACTGATGCTCATGGATTTGTTGGGACTGCACCCCGGCGAGCCACAAGAGGAGGCGGTGTCGATGCCGTTGCGCATGGCAGTGATTGCGATGCGCAGCGTGAAGAGCGACGGTGAGGTGGCTGAACTGCAACGTGCCGCTCACATCGGATATTTGATGCACATCACCAACATGAAGTTGGCACGCCCCGGTGTCATCGAGCGCACTATAGCCGGCACCATTGACGGTATCTCTTACGCTCACGGCTCAATGCCGAGTTTCCCGACGATATATACCCAGCATGGCGAGATTATGCACGGCATGCCCACGACAGAGCCCCTGTGCGACGGCAGGCTGCTGCTGTGTGACTGCGGAGCCGAATCGCTGGAGCAATATTGCAGCGACAACACGCGCACTATACCCGTGAACGGTCGTTACACCGCACGTCAGCGCGACATTTACGACATCGTTGTCGAGGCGCACGACCACACCCTCACGGTCGCTCGTCCGGGCATCAAGTGGCGCGACGTTCACTTGAGCGTGTGTCGCATCATTGCCGCGCGACTCAAGGAGTTGGGACTGATGCGTGGTGATGTCGATGAGGCGGTTGCAGCCGGTGCTCATGCGTTGTTCTTCCCTCACGGGTTGGGTCACATGATGGGGCTTGACGTGCACGACATGGAAGGCTTGGGACAGCGTTACCTCGGTTTTGACGATGAGGTGCAACCGTCCGACCAATTCGGTCTTGGCTCCCTGCGACTGGGCAGACGCTTGCAAGAGGGATTTGTCGTGACCGACGAGCCGGGCATATACTTCATTCCGGCATTGATTGACGATTGGCGTTCGCGTCGCCACTGTGAGCAGTGGCTCAACTACGACCTGATCGAGACCTATAAGGACTTCGGCGGAATTCGCATCGAAGATGACCTGTTGATCACTGCCGACGGTTGCCGTTACGTCAGTGACGAGCGAATTCCTTACTATGCCGCCGATGTTGAGGCTTTTATTGCCGCTAACCGATGAATTAATTACCGACAAAATAACAACTACTATGACTGAACTGAAAGAATTTTTAGATGCGGCTCGTGACCGCATGGAAGAGGCTGTGATGTATCTTGACGATGCACTCGCCCATATCCGCGCCGGCAAGGCGAATGTGAAATTGTTGGACTCTATCCGTGTCGAATACTACGGCAGCAAGGTGGCTATCTCCAATGTCGCCAATGTAAGTACGCCCGACCAACGCACCATCGCAATCATGCCGTGGGAGCGCAACATGATTAGAGTTATCGAGAAAGCGATTATCGACAGCAACATCGGTATCATGCCCGAGAACAACGGTGAGGTGATACGTCTGAATATTCCGCCACTCACCGAGGATCGTCGCAAGCAGTTGGTGCGCGACAGCAAGGCGGAGGCCGAGAAAGCGCGTGTGAGTATACGCAATGCCCGTCGTGAGTGCATCGACGGTCTCAAAAAGGCTACCAAGGCGGGCATGAGTGAGGATATTGCCAAGGACGGCGAGGAACAAGTGCAAAAACTTCATGACAAGTACATGAAGAAGATTGACGAGGTGTTCGCCGCCAAGGAGAAGGAAATTCTTACCGTGTAACCGCAGTCGGCTCGATGAAGAAGTTTTTCAGTTGCTTGTCGGCTATACTGGTGTGTATGTCGGCTCTCGCTCAAGATGCGGTGAGCGGTGACGGCGATGCCGCCGACATGTCGCTCGAGGATGCCGCCGCTGCCGGTGATGCCGTGGCTCAATATAACCTCGGTTATCAATATTACAGCGACGGTGATGCTGCCGAGGCTGTGCGTTGGTGGACGCTTGCCGGCGAGCAGGGATTGGACGCTGCACAATCGTTGCTCGGACAGTGCTATGCTGCCGGCATCGGTGTGAAGACCGACCTCGCCCAAGCCGCGCGTTGGTACGACCTCGCTGCCGCACAAGGCGACCCCGTAGCCCAATATCGTTTGGGCGAGATGTGTGAGAAGGGTAACGGTGTAGAACGTGACATCGCTCGTGCTGTCACCCTCTATAAAGCCTCGGCTGAGCAAGAGTGTGCCGGTGGTCTCAACAACCTCGGTCGGTGTTGCCAACACGGACTCGGCGTGGAGCGTGATCTCAAGCGAGCCGTGGAGTTATACTCTGCCGCAGCCGAGCAGGGACTTGCGGCAGCACAATTTAATTTGGGTGTGTGCTACGAGAACGGCATCGGGGTCGAAGCCGATGCAAAACAGGCCGCTCATTTCTATCACGAGGCGGCAGTGCAGGATCATGAGTTGGCACAGTATAACCTCGGCAGTTGCTATCAAGACGGAGTCGGGGTTGACAAGGACATGGCACAAGCCGCCTACTGGTACGAGCGCGCCGCCAAGCAAGGCGAGCCCTCGGCACAGCGAGCCTATGCCTATTGCCTGATGCACGGCGAGGGCGTTGCTCAAGATCGCGAAATGGCAGTGCTGTGGTATCAAGAGGCAGCCAAGCAGGGCGACCTGCCGGCAATGTTCAACCTCGGCGTGTGTTACGATGAGGGTTTGGGCGTGACTGTCGATCCGGCTATTGCGGTGCAGTGGTACACACGCGCTGCCGAGGCCGGTGATGCGGCGGCACAATACAATCTTGCTTGGTGCTACGACAACGGTCGTGGCGTGAAACGTGATTTCCACGCCGCCCTCACGTGGTACCAACTGGCTGCTCGCAACGGCAATGAAAAGGCACAATCGTGGCTGCAACGTAACGGATATTCGTGGTGAATCAGCCGTTATCGCTTGCTTAAGTTGTGTTCAACATCTTTTTTAGGGTACGGTGTTTAACTGTCTTTTGTACACATAGTGGTAATGAGATTTTTTAATCGTTTATGTTGTGTTGTTGTGATGTCGGTGTTGTGGGCAACAATGGCGACGGCATCAATGCCGGCTTTGACACCGATGATGGCAGCGTGCGAGACGCTTGACCCCACAACGGGAGTCTTCACCGGTGCTCAACAACCCGACTTGTATATCGACTTGTTGAGGGGACAACGGGTGGCGTTGTTCAGCAATCAAACCGGCATTGTGGGCTACGACCGTGGCACGCCGGTGCACACGCTCGACTTGATGTTGCACTGTGGCTTGAATGTGGTGACCATCTTTTCGCCCGAACACGGTTTTCGTGGCACTGCCGATGCCGGAGAGCATGTGGGTAGCAGTGTGGATGAACCCACCGGAATTCCTATCGCCTCGCTCTACGACGGCAAGCGTTCGGGACCCTCGCCCGAGACAATGTCGCTCTTTGATGTGCTCGTCGTTGACATTCAAGATGTGGGACTGCGCTACTACACCTATTATGTGACAATGATTAACCTGATGGAGGCATGTGCCGCGAGTGACAAGGCTGTGGTTGTGCTTGATCGACCCAATCCCAACGGCATGACGGTTGACGGTCCCATCTTGGATATGCGACTGCGGTCGGGTGTCGGTCGCTTGCCTATACCCATTGTCTACGGTATGACTATGGGCGAATTGGCATTGATGGCTAACGGTGAGGGCTGGCTCAAGGACAACCTGCACGTTGATAAACTCACTGTAATTCCTTGCAAGGGCTACACCCATGCCACACGCTATCGCCTACCCGTTGCTCCCTCGCCCAACTTGCCCAACATGACCTCGATTTACCTCTATCCCAGTCTATGTTACTTCGAGGGAACCGCCGTCAGTCTCGGTCGTGGCACCGATAAACCGTTTCAAGTGTACGGACACCCCGACATGACAGGATATTCCTTCAGTTTCACGCCTCGCAGTGTTGCCGGTGCCAAGAACCCTCCGCAATTGGATAATTTGTGTCACGGCGAGGACCTGAGCGGTATCAGCGATGACGAGGCTATCGCGATGGGGGTCAACCTCGAGTACGTCATCAATGCCTACCGCAACCTGGGTACGGGAAAGCAGTTTTTTACCAAGTTCTTCGACTTGTTGACGGGCGACCGCAGTGTGCGTCTCATGATAATGGCAGGTATGAGTGCTGACGAGATTAAAGCGAGTTGGGCTGATGATGTTGCCGATTTTCGCCGTCAACGCGCTCCCTACCTTCTTTATCCGGAGCAGTAAACTTTCAAGTTCCTGATGTTCGAGAACATCAGGAACTTGAAAGTTAGAGATTAGGAGTGTTTCCCTACTCAATTCTCTCTTCTCCTACAATCTTTATGAAGTACGGGCAAGGTACTTGAGAAACCTGAACCTTTTAACAAACCACCCTACATGACTACTCCTATTATTGTATTACTGACTATTGCGGGTTATTTTGCTCTCTTATTCTTAATATCGTGGTTCGCTTCGCGTGGCAGTGACGACCGCACTGCTCTCACCGGCGGTCGTGAAGCCCCATGGTTTATTGTTGCCATTGCGATGATAGGCGCACCTATTTCGGGTGTGACATTTGTCAGCGTTCCGGGGCAAGTGGCAGTCAAGGCTTACAGTTACATGCAAATGGTATTGGGCTTTGCTGTAGGTTACTTTGTGATAGCCTACGTGTTGATGCCTCTTTTTTTCAAGCGAAACCTCGTGTCTATCTACGGATATTTGGAGCAGCGCTTCGGCAGCGGAACTCACCACACGGGTGCATGGTTCTTCTTCGTGAGCAAGATGTTGGGAGCCGCGGTACGCTTCTATGTAGTGTGTGTTACTCTCCAGTTGCTCGTTTTCGCCCCATTGCACATTCCGTTTGTCGTCAATGTCATTGTAACGATAGCATTGATATTCCTTTACACCTTGCAGGGAGGAGTAAAGACGGTGATATGGACCGACACGTTAAAGTCGTTCTGCCTCATCATGAGTGTGGTGCTTTGCATTTGGTTTATTGCCCGTGGCTTGGGTTACGGCATCGTTGACTTGTGTGGAGCCGTTGCCGCCGATGACTCGTCACGGATTTTCTTCTTTGACAATCCGCGTGAAGGAACTTATTTTTGGAAGCAATTTGTCGCCGGCATTTTTATGGTCATTGCAACTACCGGACTTGACCAAGACTTGATGCAGCGCACTCTCGCGAGCAAGAACGTGGGCGAGTCGAAAAAAGGGTTGATTGTGAGTGGTATCGTACAGGTGTTTGTCGTGGGGCTGTTCCTCGTGTTGGGTACGTTGTTGGTGTTGTACAGCCGTCAGGCGGGTCTCGCGGTGTCCGACAAGACCGACGAGTTGTTCGGTGCGGTGGCTTTCAGCGGCGGCGCAGTGCCCGTGGCAGTGGGCGTGCTGTTTATCTTGGGACTCGTCAGTGCTGCCTATTCGGCGGCAGGCTCGGCGTTAACTGCGTTAACGACCTCGTTCACCGTCGACATTCTCGGTAGTGACAAGTGGAACGACGATGCGCGCTTGGCACGTACACGGCGTTTGGTTCACGTGGCTATGGCAGCGTGTATGGGTGCGGTTATAATAGTGTTCTACGCCATCAGCAACAGCGATGCCATCAGTGCGGTGTACTCCATTGCCGGTTACACCTATGGTCCTATCTTGGGTCTGTTCGCTTTCGGCATGTTCACGAGCACTGCGGTGCGCGACCGTTGGGTGCCTGTTGTGTGCCTTGCCGCCCCGGTTGTGAGTTATGCAATACAATGGTGGCTCAAGTCGAGTTTTGACTATACAATCGGATTTGAATTGTTGTTGCTCAATGCCGTATTGACCATGTTGGGGCTCGCACTATTGCGTCGCCGCGATTGATAACGATTACAACACTGCGATGATTAGCAACAGTGTCAATAAATACGTGTGGCTCATCGATACCTTGAGGCGTTACGGACACTTGACGTTGGAACGCGTCAGTGAGTTGTGGCAGCACTCTCCACTCGGCGACGGAAAACCGTTATCACGCCGCACTTTCTTCGTGTGGCGTAGCGCAGTGGAAGAGATGTTCGATGTCGAGATTGTCTGCGACCGCGCTACGCGGGAGTACAGGCTTAACCGCACGACCGGTGGCGATGATGCCATGCGTTTGCACACATGGCTTGCCGACTCGATGTCACTCAGTGGCATGCTTTCAGATGCTGCCGAGGTTGCCGACCGCATCGTGACCGAGCCGGTGCCCAGTGCTCGAGAACACCTGCCTGTCGTGCTCAATGCGATGAAGCAGTCACGGTGTTTGGAGTTCTCTTACCGCAGTTATACTCGCAGTGTCGGCTCATCGGGTGTCCTCGTGGAACCGTATTTTGTCAAGATTTTCAAGCAAAAATGGTATGTTATCGGCATGAATGTTGCCGATGCACGCATCAAAACCTATGCCCTCGACCGCATGAGCGACTTGTTAATCACTCCCAATGAGTTCGTTATGCCCGAGGGTATTAACCCTACTGAGTTTTTTAAGGATTACTTCGGCATTACCACAAGTCATAGCAATCCACGCGAAATCATTCTCCGTGTGGAACCCACTCAGGCTAAATACCTCCGCGCACTGCCCTTGCATCACAGCCAGCAAGAGCAAGTGCAAGATGAGTGTAGCATCTTTCGTTATCGCATGTGTATCACCTACGACCTGCGAGAGCAACTGCTCAGTTATGGCTCAAACGTTGAAGTGATTGCACCGTTGGAATTGCGCACCATGATGCGCTCTGACCTTGAAAAAGCACTCTCGCTCTACAAATAGTAGTTCAAATTACTTTGAAGAGAATTAGGCTTTTATTATCAGCAACAATGGGTCTTATCCTATTGAGGCGGCATTGAGCGATAACCACGCTCAGTTATGACGCTACGGCGGTGTCCGACTCGGTGTATACACAACATGACGAAACTAACGATAGTGTCAACCGTAACTGTCGTGATTTCGGATAAAAATATTTAGGACAATATTGAGATTTGAAGAGAAGTTATGAGTAGATGTAGTTACCGCAGTAGTCGCGTATGCCTGTCACGACCTCGGGGTGTGGGGGATTGGACACACCCTCGCCGATGGCATTGATTTCGTATACGGTTGCGCCGGAGTGAACATTGTTGAGCAGTCCGATAATTGGTCCCACAATGGGACCAATCAAGGCGTCCACAGGTTCGTCAAAGATAGTCAGTGGCGAGTAGTCCTGCCCGAAATAGAGTTCAGTCTACAATGAGAAGGGCGTCGCCGTAAGCACCGAAACGATAGCGGTGGTTAATAGCCTCTTGATAGGCACGCATGGTGTGTTCGTATCCGCCAAATGCTGCTGTAGCCATAAGCATGATTGATTGTGACATGTGGAATGTGGTCACCAATGCGCTTGCTGTTGTCACCTCATAGGGTGGGAACAGGAATTTATTGGTCCACCCCTCGTAGGACTTCACACACCCGTTCATGCCGACCGCGCTCTCCATGGCGCGCAACACACTCGTGCCGACCGCACAGATTTTGTGCCCGGCAATGTGACTGCGGTTGATGCTCTCGGCGGCGGCATCGGTGATTTCCATCTGTTCGCTGTCCATGCGGTGCTTGGTGAGATCTTCCACTTCAATCTCGCGGAACGAACCCAACCCGATGTGCATCGTGACGCATTCAGTTTCTATATCGCGAATTTCCATGCGGCGTAGCATCTCACGGCTGAATAGCGCACCCGCTGCGGGTGCCACCACGGCACCCTCGTTGGTGGCAAATAGTGTTTGATATCGTTCGGCATCGGCAGGCTCACTGTCGCGTTTGATATAGGGTGGCAGCGGTGTTGTGCCGAGGGCGAACAAGTTGCGCTTGAACTCGTCGTGGGGACCGTCGTAGAGGAAACGTAATGTGCGACCGCGACTTGTCGTGTTATCAATAACCTCGGCAACCATCGAGTCGTCAAGACCGAAGTATAACTTGTTGCCGATGCGTATCTTGCGAGCAGGATCAACAAGCACGTCCCACAACTTGTTTTCCTCGTTTAACTCGCGCAGCAAAAACACCTCAATGCGTGCACCTGTTTTCTCCTTGTTGCCGTACAACTTGGCGGGGAACACGAGCGTGTCGTTGAACACGAATTTGTCGCCACTGTCGAAGTAGGTTAACAAATCCTTGAACTCGCGGTGCTCTATCTCGCCGGTGGTGCGATGCAGCACCATCATTTTTACATCATCGCGGTGGGGAAGAGGGTGCTCGGCGATGAGTTCCTCGGGCATACCGGTTTGGAATTCTGACAATTTCATTATATGACTGTATTTCTTTGTTTCGGTATATAAAATGCGTTGTTGATTGTTTTTGCATCAATGTCGTGACCGATTATCGGTCTCGCTTGTGGCGCGCTTGCTTTTGTTGCTTGGCGCGCTCACGATTGGCAATGCGTTCGCGCTCAAGCCGTTCGGCCTCGGCAGTGTCGGGGTCTACCATGGGTGCGATGGCAAGCCTTGCACACAGGTCATCGAGAGTCTCGCAATGTTCAACTGTCGTGTCACCCACACGAGTGCGTCGCAACGCAGTCAAGTGGGCTCCCGATAGCAACGCTTCGCCAATGTCGCGTGCGAGGGCTCTGATATATGTGCCCTTGCTGCACACGATGCGCAGTGTCAACGTCGGTTCGGCAGGCAAACCACACTCCATAACTTCGATCTCGTCGATGACGAGAGTCTTGGCACTCAGGGCGACATCATTCCCTTTGCGAGCCAATTTATAGGCGGGTTTGCCACCGACTTTGCATGCCGAGAACGATGGGGGCACTTGGCTGATTTCGCCGGTAAAGCGTTCGGCGAGTACGCGGTCTATCATCTCGCGCGTGATGTGGCTCCACTCGAAAGTCGCGTCAACATCGGTTTCCATGTCGTAACTGGGCGTTGTCTCACCCAACTTGACGTGTGCAATGTATTCTTTCACACCGGCTTGCAACTGTTCAATCAGTTTTGTCTTGTGACCGGTGACTATTGTCAAGACACCCGTTGCCAATGGGTCGAGTGTGCCGGCATGCCCCACTTTAACCGTTTTTACTCCCAATCGACTGCGAAGCACACCGCGAACGCGCTTTACCACTGCAAACGAAGTCGCTCCCGGTGGTTTGTCGATGTGGAATATTTCGCCCTCAATAGGATTTAACATTGTTACGGTAAATTATCGTCGGTTATTGTCGTGTTGTTAAAAGAGGAGTATTGCCGCTCCCACGATGGCACAGTAAATAGCAAAATAGATTAACTTGCCTCGCTTGACGATGCCTATCATCCACTTGCATGCCAAGCAACCGCTCAAGAAAGCGCTTACAAAGCCGACGACTAACGGCAAGGTGTCAATGCCCCCGAAGGCGGCTTTGCCCGATAACCCCTTGATAAGGTCGAGCAGTGCCTCACCGAGGATGGGCGGTATCACCATCAAGAAAGAGAATTGCGCCATAGCCTCTTTTTTGTTACCCAACAGCAAGCCGGTTGCTATCGTGCTGCCCGAGCGCGACAATCCCGGCATGACGGCTGCCGCTTGAGCCAAGCCGATGATGAACGCGTCGCGCATTGATATACGTTCGCGAGTTCGGGGACGGGCAAAGTAAGAGAACGCGAGCAGTGCCGCCGTGACGAGTAGCATAGTGCCTACAACGGCAAGTCCCGAACCGAACACTTCCTCTACAGCGTCTTTGAAGAAAACACCCACTATGCCCACCGGTATCATCGAGATGATGATGTTGAGTACATATCGTGTTTCCTCGTTATACTCACATCGTGCCAATCCCTTAAAGAGCCATGCGATTTCTCGCCACAACACGACGATGGTGCTACACACCGTTGCCACATGCACGAGCACGGTGAACGCGAGGTTGTCGGTACCGTTGATGCCGAACAGTGTGGCACCGATGGTCAGGTGTCCGCTACTACTCACGGGCAGATACTCGGTCAAGCCCTGTATCAACCCCAATATTAAAGCCTGTATCCAGTCCATATCGTCATTTCTTGCGATAAATGATTGCGAATGCCATCAACACAAAACCGGCTAAGGTGACTAGCGGACCCACCACGATGCGTCGCGCGTCAAATACCGCCGGGTTCCATGTGGTGCCCTCGTTGGCACTCCCCGACATTAAGCAAAATCCGATGATGATAAGCACAACACACGCCGTCATCATCTTGTAGTTGATGTTACTCAAGGGTAATTCTTCCCCGGCATCTTTTTTAGGACGTTTTATTTCTTTCGCCATGATAATCAATAAATTAGACTGTCGGCGGCGCTCATGTTGGCGCACACCACACCAAATTTCCGACAAAATTACTAAAAAAAATCATTATTCGAAATTTTACTGCCTCAATTTCAATCGGATATAATCACGACAGCGTAGTGCGTCGATGAAAAGCGGAGGTGGTACGTTGTAATGGTGATCCGCGCCTGTCTCTCTCGGTCGGCAATTAAATTTGCGATACACGTTTTGTTATTGTAATTTTGCAATGTTTTTCACCGCTCGAGGTCATGACATTTGCCGACGTACTGCTCCCGTTGATGATACCGGGGACGTTCACTTACAGCGTGCCCGATGACATGGTTGCCACTCTCAAGGTCGGCAGCCGTGTGCTCGTGCAATTCGGTCGAAAGAAACTGTACACCGCCATCGTGGTGATGCTTCACGAGCGCGCGCCGGTGGGTTACGAAGTTAAGGACATCATCGGCGTGCTTGATGCCGAGCCGATAGTGCGTCACCCGCAGTTGAAGTTGTGGCAGTGGGTGGCAGATTACTATATGTGCAGTCCGGGCGAAGTGTTTCGCGCGGCGTTGCCCTCGGGCTTAAAGGTCGAGAGTGAAACGTGTGTCAGTCCTAACGATGACTATGCCGAGAGTGCCGATGCTCGTTTGAGCGATAATGAGCGTGCTATTCTCGACGTTGTCTCGCAGCAAGGGAGAGTGAGAATTGATGATATAGTGGCAGCAACGGGCATTGCGAATGTTGTGCCTATAGTCAACCGCCTGTTGTCGCTTGATGCGGTACATGTCAGTGAACGTGTCGTTGACAATTATCGTCCCAAAACCGAGGTATGTGTGCGACTCACTTTGCCCCACGGTGACGAAGCGGCATTACATGAGTTGTTCGACAATGTGCAACGTGCCCGAAAACAAGAATTACTCGTGCTTGCCTATTTGGACCTGTCGCGGTGGACACGCCGTGATGCCGAGCCTCTTGAGGTGACTCGTGACGACCTGTTGAGTCGTGCCGATGTCGGACCTTCCATACTGCAGGCGGCTGTGCACAAGGGCTACTTCGAGTGCTACAAGCGAGAGATTAATCGTTTTGCTGGCCTGGGAAGGTCGACACTTGAGTTACCCGTGATGAGCACTGAGCAGCAGCGTTCGTTCTCCGAAATTCATACATGTTTCAAGGCTCACGATATTACCCTCCTGCATGGGGTGACCGGCAGTGGTAAAACGACGGTGTATACGCACCTCATTGACGAGGTGTTGTCTCGTGGAGACCAAGTGTTGTATCTTGTTCCCGAAATTGCGCTTACAACGCAGTTGACCACGCGTTTGCGTCGCGTGTTCGGCGACAAGTTGTTGGTGTACCACTCGCGTTTCGGTGACAATGAGCGTGTTGATATATGGCGAAGGCTGTTGCAGTCGCGCGAGCCGCTACTCGTGCTGGGCGTGCGTTCCTCGGTGTTCCTTCCCTACGCGCGTTTGGGGCTGGTGATAGTTGATGAGGAACACGACAGCAGTTATAAGCAGCAGGATCCCGCACCGCGATACAACGGTCGCAACGTTGCAATGATGTTGGCGCGTATGCACGGTGCCAAAACATTGCTCGGCAGTGCGACTCCCTCAATCGAGATGTATAAGCGCGCTCTCGCCGGTGACTACGGATTGGTGAAGTTGTTGTCGCGCTACGGTGACCTTGAATTGCCCGAAGTCGTCGTGGTCAATACGAGCGAGGCACGCCGTCGCAAGGAGATGTCGGGCGTGTTCACCACAGCGTTGCTCGGTCGTGCCTGTGAGGCACTTGCCGCCGGCGAACAGGTGATATTGTTTCAAAATCGACGGGGTTACGCTCCTATGGTGCGTTGTCGCGATTGCGGTTGGGTGCCGCACTGTGACAACTGTGATGTCGCGCTCACTTACCACAAGTACACCCACTCGTTGACGTGCCACTACTGCGGTTTCACGCGTTCGGTGCCTACAGTGTGCCCGGCATGTGAGATGCCCGACATTGACATCGTGGGCTACGGCACCGAGCGTATCGAGGACGATGTGGAACGAGCCTTTCCTGACGGTAAAATCTCTCGCATGGATTTGGACACGACGCGCAGTAAAAACAGTTACGACCGCATCATCGAGGAGTTCTCGGCGCGACGTACCAATATTCTTGTCGGCACCCAAATGGTCACCAAAGGACTCGATTTTGACGGAGTGAGCGTCGTGGGCATACTCAATGCCGACATGATGATACATTTCCCCGACTTTCGTGCCGCCGAGCGCGCTTTCGACATGTTGGAACAAGTGGCGGGTCGCGCCGGGCGTGCGCGACATCGCGGCAGTGTCGTTATTCAAACGTCCGAGCCCGAGGACGTGGTAATCAAGATGGTACAGACCCACGACTACAACGGCTTCTATAATCACGAACTTACCGAGCGCGAACGGTTTAATTTCCCACCGTTCTGCAAGTTGATAAACGTACACTTGAAACATCGCGACAAGCGCGTGCTCGACTCGCTCGCCGGTGACTATGCGGCGTTGTTGCGCTCGGTGTTGGGCTCGCGTGTGTCGGGCCCGGCATCGCCGTCGGTGGGGCGTGTCCAAAATCAATACATCACCACGGTGATGCTGAAATTGGAGCCGGTCGTGTCTATGCCTAAGGTGAAAGCCCTGATGCGACAACTGTATGAACGAATGTTGACGACCCACCCCCTAATGAAACAAGTGAGGGTTAACTATGACGTTGATCCCGTGTGATGTTTCAGCGGTGATGCCGGTGGGGTTGATGTTTGTTGCGTGATAATGCGCCACGGCTTGGGATACAGGTTGTTGGCACGAGCACCGAGGTTGCGTGCGAAACCGAGGGGTATGTTGTCATAGCAAACTATAACATCGCCGCGAGGAGCATCGGCAAGGGTAATTGCCTCGCCACGCAAGTATCGCACTGCCGTTTCCCTATCGACATTAACCCTCGTGAAGGCATCTGCGGCAAGCAATGTGCTGTAAGCCAACGCGTGATGCGGGCTCGGTTTAGGCGCTCTCATGTCGCGAAGCGGGACACCGGCTTGCAGCGTGTGTACCGCGCCTGTCACCCTACTCACGAATGCGCTGTCGGCAGTGTTGACAGCACACAATGTGTAGGCTGTCATCATGGGGGTAACCTCGCGTGTGTTGAGCCAATTGAGGGCAGCGTGGATGTGGGGCGACAATTTGGCCGGCTTAGTCGCTTTGCTCGCCTTATCGTTTATAGGACTGTCGTTTTCGGTCGTCTTGAGCATTACCGCCATGAACAAGCCCTCGCCACGAGTGTGATGAGGCATGAACCGATAGCAGTGATGCGGAGTGTCTATGCCGGGTAGAATATTCCATGACGGGTCAATCGGCACCGCGACCGAGTTGCCTCCCAGTTGTGCAATAAACTCCACTTGCTCCTCATTCTCCTCGCGGTTAAACGTGCATGTGCTGTAAATGAGCAAACCGCCGGGCTTCAGCACTTTCCAGGCATCGGTGATGATGGCGCGTTGCAACTCGGCACACTGTTTCACCAGTGACGGAGACCACTGTTTCACGGCAGTGTCGTCTTTTCTCATCATGCCCTCGCCGCTGCATGGCGCGTCAACGGCAACCACATCGAAAGTGGCAGGCAGGGCGCGCGCCAACTTCGACGTGTCGGTGCCGGTGACGATAACCGATGGGTTTCCCCAGCGAGACACATTGTCGCACAGGGCGAGAGCCCTCGCTGCCACAAACTCATTGGCAACGATCACACTGCCACGTGGCAAGGCATCAATAGCGGCTGTTGTCTTTCCGCCCGGTGCCGCACACAAATCCAAATATCTGACCGATTCGGTGATGAGTTGCCCGATGACATGGCTTATAAACATTGACGACGCGTCTTGCACGTAGTATAGTCCCGAGTGCCATGCCGGGTCAAGGGCAAACATGGGGCGCACGGCGAGATAAGCGCCGCGGTTGCACCACGGCACTCGTTCCAAGTCGTCACGCAACACCGCGCCACGAGTCAAATTGGCGCGTACACTCACCGTGGGTGTTGAGGCAAGTGCCGCCAATAATAGAGCGGTGTCGTCGGGCGATAGTAATTGACCTATGTGCTCGGCAAATGTCATCACATTGTTGCCGATTTATTCAATCGAACCGGCAGGGGCAATGGGCACGTCGGCGATGCGGTTAAGATACAGGTCTCTAACCTCGTGCCAACGATAATACGGCCCTGTAACTGCCGTGAGCGGTAAGGTCGCTTCATGCTCGTTGAGCAAAACTTTGACCAACACCTCACCCTCGGCATTGTGATAATACACGAACTGGAGGTTGGCAGCCATGGGAAAAACCTTGCACGATGCCCAATGCTCATCAAGCGTGTCGAGGTCGTCGCTGCTGTAACCCATGTCGTTGATGTCCATCAAGCACACGAGCGGCAGGACAACACTCTCGTGGCCGAAGCGCAGTGATGCGCCGGTGTGCCCGTGCTCAATCGCGTTGTCGGCATCGGTGATAATGTTGCGTAGCAAGTTAGCCTCCATGTAGGGGACGCGTCCTGACGTGTAAGGATTGTTGCCGCTGAGAATGTACCAACGAATGTTGTTGTATCTCCACGCGTCGTAAAGAGCCTCGTCGCCAAAGATGTCGTACTCGTTGATGTCATCGAAGGCATGGTGGCTCTGCATGTTGCCTACCACGTCGACAAGGTCAAGCATGATTTCAACCATGTCGACGCTATCGGGTTGCCACCGCGTGTTGCCGAACAATTTTTTCCTCATCGCATCGGGGCGTACCAAGCGCGTCTTGTACCTGTTGAGGTCGGCTTTCTCGCGACCGAGTTTGCGTAACGGCTTGACCACGGGGTCGCTGTAGTTCATGTAGTACATCTCGGCTTTAGAGGCATCGGTCGTGATTGGCAGGTCGGGGCACAGGGCTGCGATGCGGTCGACCTCGTTTTGCATTGATAAGATGCAACGTCTTACTGTTGTGGAGCGCGCCCTCACTGTGGCGCCGGCTGCAAACACTTCGGGGAAATTGGCTACCATGCGCTCGGCAATGCCACGGTGTTGCTCGGCTCCGATGTCGCTCAGTTCGCCCAAACGATTTTCGCTGCCTTGTGCGGCACGCTTTACCGCGGTCAACAGTCGCTCGCCACGGGGTGTGAGTACCCCCTCGCGTCGGGCTTGTTCGAGCACGGCAAGAGGGCGAGTGTATTCACCGCCGTCAATGAGCCAACGGCTGCCGTGGCGACCGTAGTGGTTAATGAAAAACGGGGTGAAACCGTCAGGTGCCGGAGTCAATGTGGGCAACAACGTGTCGGGGTAGGCCCGGTAGTTGTTGGCTGCCAATGTGGGGTGTGCCTTGAACTCGCCACGCAGGGGATTGACGTTCTTGCGCGCTGCCGCACTCATTGCAATCGCCACGGCGAGGGTGAAAAAAATAACTCGTTTCATATCGTGCAAGTTGAACCGATAAGATATAAATTAACTGTTGTGTGAACGATTATTTAACACCGAGGTTATACATGATGAACGCTTGTATGTCGGCATACTCGTCAATCACCTTGCTCACCGGCTTACCATGACCGTGACCGGCGTTAGTGTCAATGCGAATTAACTTGACAGCATCTCCGGTGTCGCTCGCCTGCAGTGTCGCGGCATATTTGAATGAGTGAGCGGGCACGACACGGTCGTCGTGGTCGCTCGTGGTGACCAATATAGCCGGGTAACGAGTGCCGTCGTTCTTGATGTTGTGCAGCGGTGAGTAACCGAGCAAGTAGCGGAACATCTCTTCGCTGTCATCGCTGCGACCGTAGTCGTGTGCCCAATTCCAACCGATAGTAAACTCATGATACCTCAACATGTCCATCACGCCCACTTGAGGCACAGCCGCCGCCCAAAGGTCAGGACGTTGGTTAACCACCGCGCCGATGAGCAAACCGCCGTTACTGCCACCGTTGCACGCCAACTTCGACGGACAAGTGAACTTCTCGGCAATGAGCCACTCGGCGGCTGCGATGAAGTCATCAAACACGTTTTGTTTCTGCATTTTGGTGCCCGCTTCGTGCCATTGTTCGCCGTATTCACCGCCACCGCGCAAGTTCACGTAGGCGCACACGCCACCCTTGTCCAACATCGTGAACGGTGTGCGTGAATAACTGAAGCCGGGGTTCATACTGATGTTGAAACCGCCGTAACCGTATACAAAAGTGGGGCGCTTGCCATCGCGCTTCAATCCTTTCTTGTAAATCAGGAACATGGGAATGAGCGTGCCGTCTTTGCTCGGGAAAAACACCTGTTCGGTAACGTAGTCGCCCGGTCTCAATGCAACAGTGGGTGCAAACACCACCGTACTCTCACCGGTGGTCATGTCGTAGCGATAGACCGTGGTGGGGTAGACATAACTGGTGAAAGTGTAGAACACCTCGCTATTCTTTTGCTTACTCGAAAAATTCACCGACCCGAACGTGGGTAATGTTATTTCTCTCACTTCGTTGCCCTGTGCGTCATACAAATAGGGGTGTGATGCAGCGTCGCGATCGTAGGTCAAGATGAATTTTCCGTCGGCCATTGATGCTCCGCTCAATACCCACTCTCGCTCGGGGACAAAGTCGGTGACATTCTCGGTCGACAGATGTTCGGCATCGTAAGCCACCAATTTCCGGCGAGGTGCTCCCTCGTTGGTCATCACGATGAGTTTGCCGTCCTGAACACCAATCACGTTGCGTGTATAAGTCACACCGTCGGCTATCTTGACATAGTGTGGATTGCGATCTTTGAGGTCTTTGACATACAAGGTGTTGCCGTCACCGTCACTCTCCCACATCACGATATAACGTTGGTCGCCTACCACTTGTGCCTGATAGAAAAGCAGAGGCTCGGTGTAACTGCGAAACTCAAGGTAATCCTCGCTTTGTGGGGTGCCCAAGCGGTGGTACATCACCTTGTGGAACTCGTTTTTGCTGCTGCGCGCGTCCTCCGGAGCATCGTAGGCACTGTAGAAGAATCCGTCGCCCAACCACTGAGCGTCGGTGAACTTTGCCCACACGATGTGGTCGTCGAGCGTGCGTCCTGTCGTGAGGTCTAACACGTAAATCTCATTCCAATCGCTGCCGTTGCGCGTGATGACGTATGCCAAATAATGACCGTCGTCCGAGAAGTTGAGTTGTTGCAAAGCGACGGTGCCGTCGCTACTCAATGTGTTGGGATCCAGCACAACGCGTTCTTCACCACCGAGTACATCGGCAACCATGAGGACACTTTGGTTTTGTAGTCCGCTGTTGCGAAAGTAGTAATACTTTCCCTTGACAACTGTCGGTGCCGACATCTTGGGATAGTTGGCAAGTTCGGTTAAACGTTTTTTGACAGCCTTGCGTTGGGGCAAGCGGTCAAGATAGTCTCGCGTGATGCGATTTTCGGCATCAACCCAATCGGCTGTAATCTTGCTGTTGTCGTCTTCGAGCAGACGATAGGGGTCGGACACTGCGTTGCCGAAGTAGTAGTCAACCGTGTCCACTCGCGGAGCGACAGGATAGTTAATGCCGCGCGCATGAGAATTAATCGCAGTTCCCATTGTCATTGCTGCTGCCAACAGCAGCACTACATTCTTTCTCATTATTGTTGTCGTTTTGTGCCTCATTCCCATGGTCGAACACGACCGGTCACGAGGGCGTTTGAACTCAAAATTCGATTGGTGGGTTTCGGGCTTTTCACTTGTCGACCGGACGTTAACGGGAATAAATCACAGCGAGTAATGTGTTGCCCACTTGTTCAAGTACGGTCGGGTCTATTACATCGGGCGTGTCGCCTGTGGTGTGCCACTCGGGGAAAAAACCATGCTCGCTGCCCGGACGTTGATCAATAATGTCAATCGCCGTGATGCCGGCTTCCAACAGCGGCACATGGTCATCGGTCACACCGCCGCCGATGCGATTGATGAAGCACGTTGCCCGCTCGTTTGAGGCGATGCGCCACACGTGGTCGACTATACCGCTCGAGTAAATCTCGCTATACTGCTCTCGCATGAACGTGGCTCCGCGCGCTCCCACCATATCGAGCAATATGGCATATGCCGGCTTGTAGCCCGGCACGTGAGGGTGGGTAGCCCAATAGCGTGTGCCTAATGCCCACGTGTCTTCGGCATCGGTAGCACCGCTGTTGCCCCAATCTTCAACGTCGACAAACAGCAGGTCGATGCCGCGGTCGGGACGCTGTGACGACATCGTGCGAGCCAGTTGCACCAATATGGCGGTGCCACTTGCCGCGTCATTGGCACCCATGACGGGTTCGCGGTGACGTGATGTGTCGGGATCGGCATCAGCCCGGGGACGACAATCGTAGTGGGCGAGCAATAACAAACGCGATGTCGCTGCCGGATTGAAAACGGCAATGACATTGTGTGCCGTGAGATGAACTCCATCAAATGTTGTTACCGGTGCCTGTTGTTCAATCACGGTATCGGCGAGCGGTGATAGTGTTGTCATGAGCCACTTTACACAACGTTCATGCGCGACCGTGCCGGGTACACGCGCCCCCATGTCACATTGCTCCACAATGAGTGCAAACGCGCTGTCGCCGTCGAAACGAGGGTGCAAAGGTGTGGTCTCGTGTGCTGATTGCTCAGCCGGTTTGTTGCCTGTGCCACCGCACGCTGTTACCAACATCGCCATGAACGCAGCTAATATAATGGGTTTCATCTTACCTTGATGCATGTTTAAACCACACAAGCACGCACACTGCCTTGCCGGAGTGTACGTGCCGATATTGTCGCAAGTTTATTGCTGTTTTTACTCTCCTGCCGGTGCTTGCTCGGCTGCCGGGGTTGTCGGGGTCTCGTAGTTGGGAGCCGTTGTCTCGTTCACGTTGAGTTCGGTCACTTGGGGACCGTTGTCAATGTTGACACCCGAGCCGATAAATGCGGTTGCAATACTCAGCACGCAAATGAAAATTGCAAGTCCCCACGTGGCTTCCTCGATAAACTCGGTGGTCTTGCGCACACCGCCGAAACGGTTGTAGTCGCTCATGCCCTGAGCCAAACCGCCACCCTTAGACTTCTGAATGAGCACCGCGCCGATGAGCAGCAACGATGCGATAGCGATCAAAATTGCTAATAGTGTATACATTAAATCGTTTATTTATTGATATTTAGATGTTGTCGGTTGAGTATTAACTTTTTCAAAAAGCGAATTTGGGTTGCAAAGTAAATACTTTTTTCCGGATAATTCAAGTTTAAGGCTTCAATAATTTCGAGTGCTCGCGAATAATTGCCCCGACTGATGTACATTCGAGCCAGTCCCTCGCTGAGTGTCGACAGCGGTTGCTCGTCGGGATTGTCGATGGGCGTGTCGGCAACCTCAGCCACCTCGTCGCTGTCGGCATGAGCACGAACGGTGACATCACCCACGTTGCGCTCTTGCTTCTCGGCATCGGCAATGAAGTTGTCAATCATCACATCTTGTTCGTCGGCAGTGTGAGTGCCGGCTGCCGAGTCGCGCTCTTGTGCGGCAAGCACCTCGGCATAGTCGGGCTGGGGGTTGAAGATGATTTGTTGCAACACCTCCATCTCGCGCTCGCCCGTTTTGCCGTAGGTGTCGAGAAATTTCTCTATTGCAGTGTCGGTGGCAGGTGTTTCGATGGGCTGCTCGGCAGGATAAAACTGCGAGAACTTGTCCACATCGCGTCCTAATTGCATTGCCAGCACCTTGCGGTCGGGCGACATGATGGCAAGACGTGCAAGCAGTTTTTCATCGTTGATGCCGTTGCGCTTGAGGTACAACAACAAGGGCACTCCCAGGTAGGGCGCCTCTTTCATTGCTTCGTCAAGCCATTGTCGCGATACTACCACGTTGTCGTCGGCAGCAAGACGCTTGATGTCTTCAATCACGTTCACGGCACAAAGTTACAACTTTTTTTTGAGATGACAAGTCGTTGCCGGCGAGCAATGATGAAAAGGGTGGGGCAAAGTTTCGGTCACTTTCGGTCACTTTACGCATTGTTGTTGCACATCTGCCGGAAAAGTCTTAATTTTGCTATTCGGTAACAACTCGAATTTGTAAAAACCGCAATAACAACATCAATATGAAACACATCTTGGCTTTCGCTGCAACCTGCTCGCTTCTCGTTGGAGGTTGCACATCGTCGACCGACACCGATGCCACGGCTCAACCGGTTGATGTAACGACCGACAGTATTACATTGAAGACAGAGTCTCCAACGGGCTTTGACGGATTAGGACGTGCCGCGTTGGACACGTTGATGTGGATTAATCGCGATGATGGTTTTGTCCCCGGTGACGGCATCGGTCTTGATGATGTCACATCGCGCATTGAGCGTACTCTGAAGACCTTGTCCGATGTACCTCACGTCACGTTGTGCCGTCAGAACCTCGGTACCGGCGAAGTCAGCGTCACGACCGAGGACGGCAATACGGTGACAACGCGTGCTAAATGGTTGTGTAACATCGATTGGCCCGACTCGTCGTTCGACCCCAACAGGCACATTCGTCGTTGGATACATGCCAATGTAGTGTCGGCTCTCAACTACACCTTCGGCGAACTCAAGGATACGGTGCGCATCTATCGTCAACCTCTTGACGAGTGCGAGACGTTGTTGGCTCACTATGCCGGACAATACGGTAAGGCTTTCAAGCAGGCAATAACGGCGCGTGCCGAAACAGATGCCTATTTTGAGGCACGTTATGCCATGGTGGGCAACTTGGCACTGATAGCGCGCGTGCGTGCCGTCAGCGACGATTGGGTGACCTATTACATCGCTTGTATCGGGTCTGAAGGTATGCCGTTTTATGGTATGGTGAGTATCAATCGCTTTACCGGCAAGACACTTGCCGTGAGCGATGTGGCAGCCGACAAGGCGGCTTTTGACGAGAAATTGCAAGTGGCTCTTGACGAGGCTCGTTCGCGACAAGGCGAACCACAATTAGTCATCAGAAAGGACACTTACTATGACCTCGGAATGACACCCGACCACCTTGTGGTTAGTGTGAGCCCTTATCAGGGAGGATCAGAGAGTGAAAATGCAGGCACGTCGGTATTCTTCAAGTTGCAGGAGCCATGAGATATGAACGCAGGGCGACAACGCCCGTTACTGTGGGCGGTGTGGTGATAGGCGGCAATGCCCCGATACGGGTACAGACAATGACCAACACCGCGACCGACGATGTGGAACGCAGTGTCGAGCAGTGTGTGCGCTGTGCCGCTGCCGGAGCCGAGTTGGTGCGACTAACCGCACAAGGCGTTCGCCAAGCCGAGAGTATAGGCATGATACGCAATGAGTTGCGCAAGCGAGGCTGCAACGTCCCTCTCGTTGCCGACATTCATTTTAATCGCAATGCAGCCTATGCTGCGGCGGCTCTCACCGATGGCGTGCGCATCAACCCGGGCAACTTTGTCGATCCGGCTCGCACATTTCGCTCGTTGGAGTATACCGATGAAGAGTATGCCCATGAGTTGGAGCGCATTCATGACGGATTGTTGCCGTTCATCAAGTTGTGTCGCGAGCACGGCACGGCAGTGCGACTCGGTGTAAATCATGGCAGCCTCAGTGACCGCATCATGAGTCGATACGGCAATACACCGGCAGGAATGGTCGAGAGTGTGATGGAGTTCCTGCGTGTGTTTGTTGCCGAACAATTTGACCAAGTGGTCATCTCGATGAAAGCCAGTAACGTCGTCGTGATGGTTGAGGCTGTGCGCCGACTCGTGGTTGCTATGGACGCCGAGGGTATGCACTTCCCCTTACACTTGGGTGTGACCGAGGCAGGCTTCGGCGAAGACGGTCGCATCAAGAGTGCTGTGGGTATAGGCTCGCTGCTTTACGACGGCTTGGGTGACACGATACGCGTGTCGCTCAGCGAAGAACCCGAGTGTGAAATTCCTGTCGCTCAAATGCTTGTAAACAAGGTTGACACCATGAGTCGTGCTGTCGACTGTGTTGCCGAACCCTACGACGGCTTTGACCCCATTGCACCGTCTCATCGTCCCGTTGTTTACCCGGCGGCATGGAACGTCAAGGGACCGGTCGTGATTGCAAAATGTCGTCCCGAAGATATAGAGTCGGGGACACTGCCCGATTTCTTCGTGACCGATGATGTCCGTGTTGTTGACGGGGTGCATCGTTTTATTGTTCCTGCCGAGCAATGGAACGATACCATGCCGTTGTGCTACCCGATATTTGACCTGCGTGCCGACCGTGAACGCCTTGTCGGGTGCGCGGCACCTCTCGTGTTTGTCAAGATGAATGCCGACAGCAAGCCTACAAGGTATTATTACGACGTGTTGCGCAGTCAACCCAATGCCGTGATTGTGATGCAATGTAACGGCGGTGCATCATCGCTGATGCAACAGGGGAATATTCACAGCCTCACGCGTGGCGGTGTAACGGCACCTGTTATATTACACAATTACTACGTGCCCGACAGTGTGGACTCATTGCAAGTCGCTGCCGGTGCCGACATGGGAAGCGTGTTGCTCAAGGGACTTGCCGAGGGGGTGTGGCTCGAGGCTTTCAAGGTGAGCAAGAACGACTGTGTGCGCTATGCTTTTGCTATTCTACAAGCGGCCAGACTGCGCACCACACAGACCGAATTTATCTCGTGCCCCGGCTGCGGCAGGACACTATTTGACTTGCAAACGACGGTCAAGCAGGTGAAGGCGGCAACCGCCGCTTTCACTCATCTCAAGATTGCCGTGATGGGCTGTATCGTTAACGGTCCGGGCGAGATGGCCGATGCCGACTATGGATATGTGGGAGCGGGACCGGGACGTGTGAGTCTGTACAAAGGCAAAACTCTTATCGACCGCGACATTCCCACCGAAGTCGCTATTGACAGGCTCTTGGCTCTAATTAATGCCAACGAGTGACTCAAGCGGATAAGATGATAATAAATGGCGGGTAAATGACGGACTGTGAGTTTTAATCATTGCACGTTCTCCGGGAATGCGTCATAAACGGTAACGAGTATAAGAGATATGAAAATTGTCAGGTCGGCAATAATGGCGGGAATAGCCATTTCGTTAGGTTGCATTGTCAATTTAAGAGTAGGCGACATTGCCGGGGCGGTATTATTCACCTTCGGCTTGTTGACAGTGGTTCATTACAAACTCAAGTTGTTCACCGGTACAGCCGGATTTGTCACCTCGTGGAAAGACATGCGAGAGTTGGTGCTCATACTCGCCGGTAATATCGTGGGCTGCGCTCTTGTCGGCAGTTTGGTTAATGTCGCATTGCCGGCTCTTGCCGATAATGCGTCTCGTATCGTTGAGGCACGTCTTGCCCTTAATGTGTGGCAAGTCACCATACTCGCAGCCGGTTGCGGTTTTATCATGACGACTGCGGTGGAGTTCGGACGACGCGGTAAGTTCTTGCCACTGCTGTTCGGTGTGCCGGTATTTATCTTGTCGGGCTTCTTGCACAGTATTGCCGATGCTTGTTACTACGTCGTGGCGTGGTCACCGTCGTGGGCCTTGACTTGGTGTTACTTGTGGGTGGTGATAGGTAACTTCATCGGTTGTAATGCCTATCGTTTGTTCATCAATCGTGATTTGCTTGACTGATCATGAACGACGTTGAACAAGTGAAACCGTACAATACGGGTGCAGCAAAAACCGAACAGGTAAGGCAGATGTTCGACAACATCGCACCCGCTTACGACTTCATGAATCGTGCGATGACGTTGGGCATTGACAAGTGGTGGCGTCGCGTGGCAGTAAGTATCGTCAAGGCTGCCGCGCCGGTCAATGTGCTTGATGTGGCAACCGGTACGGGCGACTTTGCCATTCAACTGGCGAGAGCAATTCCGTCGGTGACAGTGCGTGGCATTGATTTGTCACAAGGCATGCTTGACGTGGCACGTAAAAAAATTGCCGATGCATCGTTGAACGAGCGTGTGGCAGTTGAACAAGGTGACTGTCTTGCTCTGCCTTATCCCGACCACTCTTTTGATGCCGTGACGGTAGCATTCGGTGTGCGTAACTTCGAGCATTTGGATAAAGGGTATGCCGAGATGGCACGAGTGCTTCGTCCGGGTGGACTGTTGTGTGCAGTTGAATTATCGACACCGCGCAATAGGGTAGTGAAGTGGCTGTATGACCTGTATACACTGCATTTGATACCCCTTGCCGGGTCATTGCGCAGCGGTGATCGCGACGCTTATCGCTACTTGCCCCAAAGTATAGCCGCTGTGCCACAGGGCGATGACATGCTCGCCATCATGCGGGGTGAGGGTTTCACTGCAACTCGTGAAAAACGCATGACTTTCGGTACATGCACGATATATACGGCTAACGCTTGCGACGAAGCATCACAAGCACCACAATGAGCAGCAGAGCAATCACGCCAAGCGTGATAAACAACTTCAAATCAACGCTTGTTGTCGCTTCGTCGGTCGCCCTCGCTGCATTGCCGACGACGCTCGTGGAGTCGGTGCTTAAATCACTTGCTGTCGCAGTTGCCGAGGCTTGGGCTTCGGCATCGTCGGCATAAGTCACCCGATAGAGATTGACTGCGTTGCCGCCTAATCCGTGTCGCGCCTGTGAGGTGACCACGACAAGTGAACCGTCGTGGCTGACATCAAGTCCGACCGGGTAACTGTCGACGGCGATGTGTGCTATGACAGCCATGCGCTCGGTGTCAACGACGTACAGTTGACTCGCACTATTACAAGCCGCGAATACATAGCGCCCTGAGGGCGATGCTTCGATAGTGCGAGCACCACCGCCCACACGACACGTTTGCCAACCGTGTACACCGAACGACTTGCCCCCTCGCCCGATAGCCACATTAATGCTGTCTATGGGTACTCGTTGAACAAGTCCGGCAGCGTTGACACTGACGTAGAGCCACTTGTCGCTTAATATCAAGTGGCGAGCATTGCTGATGCTTGTTATCTTGCCCAAATACCTGTGTTCGG
Source organism: uncultured Porphyromonadaceae bacterium (assembly GCA_937901905.1). Taxonomy (GTDB): domain Bacteria; phylum Bacteroidota; class Bacteroidia; order Bacteroidales; family Muribaculaceae; genus Sodaliphilus. Next base: position 41,951 of record CALDIF010000009.1, read on the forward strand.
GAACGTCGATCACGGCAATGCCGCCCCCGCCCCCCATACAAGCGACAAGCAGGTAGCGGTCGCCCGGCATCCACACCGTGCCTCGCAGCAGGTTACCGCTGTTGGCATCGCGATTTACCGCGCTACTGAGGCTGAAGTTGAGTTGCAACTTGTGATCGACAATCACCGGTTCGAGGTGATGCCATTGTTGAGGGTCATTGCCGCTGATGTCAATGAGCCCCACAGTGTTGTCTCCCCAGTGGGCTATTGCCATGGTTTTACCATCGTTGCTGCAACGTATCATCTTGGGTAGAGGGCCGGTTTCCATCAAGCGAACTATCGTGTCGGAACGTGTGTCGATGATGGCAACTGCGCTCGGGTCTTGTGCATTGATGTCAAATGTGCGACGGTAATACGGTATCCACAAGTAGCGCCCGCCGTGACTGAATGCACTTTCGACAGGTTTGCCTTGGAAGGCACGTGTCGCACCGTCCTTGTAGTGGGTGAAAGGGTAATATCCGCTCGGGTGACTCCACAAGCTACCCTCACCGCTCTTGAAGTTGTGATGTATGACCTTGAGTTTGGTCGTGGTCTTCGCGTCGTAGACGACTGTTGCGCAGCCTTCAAGCGAGTTGACGTAAAAACGCGTGCCGTCGGGGTGAAAATTCACGCTCTTGGGCGAGAATACATCAACATCGCGCGTTAGCGTGTCAGCCCAATTGAAGTTTTGCTTCTTGCCGACACATTTCACGGTGAGCACTCCACCGTCGGCGATGACGCTGTCTCCGATGTGGCTGCGTAGCACGGGAGGCTCGGCACTTGCCGTGAGGGTCATCGTCAATATAGCCGACACTAATATTATTCTCATCGTTTTCAAGTATTTATAGGAATTATTCTTCTTATCGTTTTCAAGTATTTATAGGAATTGTTGGCCGCGTTATGATGCGAAGCGTTACAAGAAAGTCAACTCGCTCACGTTGTTGCAGCGGTCTACTGCTTGCACTGCAAATGAAAAGCGCGACATGTCGGCAGGCACTTCAACGCGAGTGGCACCTGTGATGAGCCACACGCGTTTGCTCCAATCGGTCGTATCGCCACCTGTCTTATTCCACGCGTAAACGACGTACTTTATCGCCTCCTGCATGGCATCGGTCGTCTTGGCCGGTGTCCACTGCAGCACGTGTCGACCCTGTTTGCTCGTGTTGAGTCGCACGTCGGTCACCGCCTGAGGCTTGACATTGTCAATCCATGAAACCACGGGTGGCAGGGCGGGCGCCACTTGTGAAGTGACCTTGAGTGAGTCGCTTGCACCCTTGTAGTTGCTCGTGAGACTGTAACCGGGCCACCACACCAAGCCGTGAACACTGTCGAGAGTGTGCATCAAGTCCAACTTGTGATACAACTGGCTGGCGCGTGTCGTGTCGCCGTCGGCATCGGCAATGTCACGGTGATCCATCATGTTGGTCACCGAGAAACCGTAGTACATGTGGCGACCGTTGCTTTGACCGTTCCACCAGCGCATCAATTCCAACGTCGGTGCGCGCTTGTGTTCCAACTCCCAGTATAATTGCGGCACCATGTAATCAACCCAACCCATGCGCGTCCACAGGGGGCAGTCGGCATAGAGGGCATCGAAGCACTGCAAACCATCTGTTTCACTGCCACGCGGGTCGTTCTTCTTGTTGCGCCAAATGCCGAACGGGCTGATGCCCAATCTCACATGAGGCTTCACTGCAGTTATCGTGTTGTGTAACTGCTCTATGAGTAAGTCGACGTTGTGGCGCCTCCAGTCGTCGCGACTCATCTCGCCACCGTACTTGGCAAACGACTTGTCGTCGCCGAATTCCTTGCCGCTCACCGGATAGGGATAAAAATAATCGTCCATGTGAATGGCATCAATGTCATAGCGAGTGAGCAAGTCACGCACTACCTTGTCGATGAAATCGCGGCTTTCGGGCAAGCCCGGGTCAAAGTAAATCTTGCCGTCGGCATACTTGATGAACCACTCGGGGTGCTTGTAATAGATGTGACCGCGAGCCGGACGGTCGCTCTTGCTGCTTGTCACACGATAAGGGTTTATCCACGCGTGCAATTCCATACCGCGCTTGTGAGCCTCGGTAATCATGAACTGTAGCGGATCCCACACCGGCTTGGGTGCCACACCGGCTGTGCCGCTCAACCATCTTGACCACGGCTCGAGACGGCTGGGATAAGCGGCATCGGCTTGAGGACGCACTTGAAATATCACCGCGTTGACACCGCTCGCCTGCAACTTGTCCAACTCGGCGCGTAGGTACGCTTGGTTTTGTGCGGTTGTCTGTTTGCTGTATTGGCTCTGACCGATAATGTGCATCCATGCCCCGCGAAACTCCCTGACAGGCTCGATGTCGGCAGCGAGGACTTGTTGTGGTATCGCCAGTTGCAACACCACGCCGGTCAACAGATATAGAAGGTAATGGCAATAGTTCATGAGTCGTGTTGTAATGACAATAAAGATAGGTTATTATTCGCCTGGCACGATGGCATAGGCACCGAGGTCGGGATTGGCACTGCGTCCCAAACGATCAGTGCCGTATCGGTCGTAGCGCGCCGCATCGGGCAACAACGAGGCATCGCCCTTGCCGGCGGCATCGCTATCGTCGTGCAGACGATAGTCGAACAAGTAGTCCTCGCGTACCGTGTAGAACTTGGCATCGCCTTTCCACACACAGTTGTAGAAATGACTGTCGTCGTCGCCATCCGAGCGGAACAAGCAATTGTGAACGTACACGTTAGTGTCGTCTAACTTGGGCATATTGAGCTCGCGTGTGTTACCGTGCAAAATGCAGTTGTCAAAACTCGCATCGAGCACGGGAACCACACCGCCGTCGTCCTGCAAGTACAAGTTCACCATCGGGTCGCTGACAGCACTGAACAGGTAGTAGTTGGCAAAGGTGCAGTTAACCATTCTTATCTTACCGCCGATGAAGTTCACCAAGCCTGCAGCAGCATCGCTGAACTCGGTGCCGTATGCCTCAACCCACGCGCCGCCCGTAGTCAAGAGACTGCTGCTGCTGTTGTGAAACACACAGTTGAGGATATACAGCGAGCGCGCATTGGGATTTGATGTGCTCACATGTATGCCGATGGACGAACTGTGCATGTCGACATATTGTAAAATGTTGTTACTGCTTGATGGTGGAAAAATCAAGCCTCCCCACTGTCCGCTCATGATATCAAAGTCAATATCACCCACAACATGGTCAAGACGGTCGCCACGCATCACGATGGGCTGCTCTTGTGTGCCCATGGCGCGCATCATACCCGCCACGCGTATTGCCGCCTTGTCGTGGAACAACAATTTTACACCCGGGTCGAGACGCAACTGCACGCCCGGTGACACGTACAACGTGTCGTAAATCAAGTAGGGCTTCTTGGACGACCACCGTGTTGACACCTTGATTGTGTCACTCACGACGCGAATGACATCTTGTCCCCACGCCGTCAGTGCCACGGTCTGCGTCATGCCGTTGGTAGTGAACGACACGCGGTCGAGAATGCGAGTGGGATCGTCACTGCCTGCCTCATCGAGGTACCCCTCGACAAACACGAAGATGCTGTCACCGCCACGCACCTCAACATCGCTGAACGACGTGCCGCGCATGCCGTCAACATTGATGTTGAAATGTCCGCCGGTAGCAATGCCCTCAACGTGAATATCGCTAATGCGCAACTGTTTCTTGCCACGGTTGTACACGACAAACTGTTTGGTCGCGGTGCCGTCAAGCGTCACCACTGTGTCAAATTTCACCGTGTCGGTCGAGAAAGATAACACGTCGCTCGGCGATGTCGAGAAGTCATCGTTGATGCAACTGCCGGCTATCATACCCAATATCAGCGACGCGAGCAACACGACAGTCGCGCGACGCCATTGTAATATATTGTCCATATCAAAAATGTCGCTTGGTTTCTCAAGTTCGGGATACACCAAACTCTCGAATAATAAATATGTTTTATTAACGCTCGGACATCGTTTTTATTGCTTTTTGAGTCTTTATTACTACCTTTGCATTGTCAAAATCCCACTGTGATTGCGACATGATGATTTCATTTTTCAAAAAGGACAAAATATCAAAATTGATGGAAAATTTCATTGAAGCCCATGATATTGTCAAGCGATATGACGGGCACACCGCTCTTGATCACGTCAGTGTTGACGTTCCGCGCGGTTGTATCTACGGCTTGTTGGGACCTAACGGAGCCGGCAAGACATCGTTGATACGCATTATCAATCGCATCACCATGCCCGACGAGGGAACGGTAACGTTCGGGGGGCGTCCCCTGCAAGCCGATGACGTGACGCGCATCGGTTATATGCCCGAGGAACGCGGACTGTACAAGAAAATGAAGGTGGGTGACCAAATCGTTTATCTTGCACGTCTCAAAGGCATGAGCAAGGGCGAGGCTGTCATGGCGATGCTGGAATGGCTAGATCGGTTCGGTCTTGCCGAGTGGCGCGACAAGAAACTCGAAACGCTTTCCAAGGGAATGCAACAAAAGGTGCAGTTTATCGCTACCGTTATCCATCGCCCCGAGTTGCTCATTTTCGATGAACCGTTCAGCGGTTTTGACCCCGTCAATGCCGACCGGCTCAAGGTGGAAATCCTGCGACTGCGAGAGCAAGGTAGCACCATTCTTTTTTCGACCCACAACATGGAAAGTGTGGAGGAAATTTGCGAGCAAATCACGCTCATCAATCATTCGAAAGCTGTGTTGCAAGGCAGCGTGAAGGCTATCAGGCAACAACACAAGCAAAACATCATCGCGGTTCATGTCCCCGACGATGTCGCTATTGCCCCTCACGATGAGTTGTATGAGTTGTTGCCTCCGCCTCAACCCGCTTCTCCCGCTACCCACATTCGCCTGCGGAAGGGCGTTGCCATTCGAGATGCAATCACTTGGCTTAACGATAATTACACGCTCACCGGATTTAGTGAGGTGTTGCCGTCAATGCACGAAATATTTGTCAATACTGTCAAGGAAAATTAATTTTTACACATTATGAACAAATTGTGGCTTATAATTTCGCGTGAATATATGGCGATGGTGGGCAAGAAGTCGTTTATTATCATGACGCTGCTCATTCCGTTTTTGTTAGTGCTTATCGCTCTCGTCCCGGTCGGTATCGCTTACCTGAACAATAGCGGTAGCGACATCAAGACTGTTGCCGTTATCGACAACAGCGGCAGTTACGGTAACGTCATCGCCGACAGCGACCTCTATCACTTTGTGCCCCTCGCGGGCGACGAGAGTGCCAACCCTCATGAATTTTACAAGAATGCCGACGGCAGCATCGAGGCAGTCGTTATTATTCCTGCCGACATTGACAGCGTGGAACGAGTCACCGTCTACAGCGACGGTACGCTCAACGTGAGTTTGAAAAATTATATCAACCGTTGCTTGAGCGACACTCTCACAGGCAAACGCATTGCGGCTTACGGCGTGCCCGGGTTGACCGAGATGGTCGAGCAGGCACAAGTTGACGTTGACGTGCGCGGCGTGCGTTGGAGTGACGATGGCTCGGAGCAGGAGACCAGTACCGAGATCGCACTTGTCATAGGCATGATACTCGCCATGGCAACCTACATATTTGTGCTCAGTTACGGAGCGATGATAATGAATGGCGTTATCGAAGAGAAAACCAACCGCATTGTTGAGGTTATCGTCAGCAGTTGCCGGCCGTTCCAACTGATGATGGGCAAGATTATCGGTATCGGACTTGTCGGGCTCACTCAGTTCGCAATATGGATAGTAATGCTCTTGTTGTTGGGTGGAATAGGCTCGGTCATGGCAGCCGGCAGCATAGACCCCGGCGCGGCAGCCTCTATGCAACAAGAGATAATGCAGCAGACGGCAGTGGCCGGTCCTCAACCCGATGTCGACCCGAGCATGATGCAGTCGTTGATGAGTGGAGTGTTGTCCATCGATTTTACTACTATCTTGATCGCGTTTGTGTTTTACTTCATTGGCGGGTATTTGCTTTATGCCTCGATGTTCGCGGGCTTTGGGTCGGCGGTTGACCAAGCGAGCGACGCTTCGCAGTTCACTACCCCTATCATCTTGATTATGGTTATCGCACTCTATGCCGGCATGGCTTGTGTGGATAACCCTAACGGACCGATGGCGTTCTGGTGCTCGATGATACCTTTCACATCACCCATCGTGATGATGGTGCGCCTTCCCTACGATGTGCCTACATGGGAACTCACGTTGAGCATCGCCTTACTCTTCGCGACCGCACTGCTCATCACGTGGTTTGCCGCACGCATTTATCGCACGGGCATACTGTTATACGGCAAGAAACACTCATTCCGCGACCTGTTCCGGTGGATGAAGTGAACTTGATTTGAACAAACTTTTAATGTTTATAGCGCGCCAAAAAGCGATTGTCTTTGCAAAATTTGGCGCGCTATAAACATTTTTGTATCTTTGCACCACATCAGTTAAGTTCTCAAAGAGGAAACACTATGCTAATCGGTCGTAAAGAGGAACAACGCGAGTTGACACGTGCCCTCGAGTGGGACGAGTCGGCGTTTATCGCTGTGACAGGTCGTCGTCGTGTAGGCAAGACCTATCTTGTGCGCGAGACCTTTAATAACACGTTCACATTCCAACACACGGGACTTGCCAACCAAAAGACACGTAGCCAACTGGGTGCATTCCGCCGTTCGTTGATGGACTGCGGATTGAGAAAATGCCGTGTGCTTACCGACTGGTTTGACGCGTTTCACACCCTTGCCGATTGGTTGCGCACCATGCCTGCCGAGGGTGACAAAAAAATTCTTTTTATTGACGAAATATCATGGTTGGACGCGCCGCGTTCCAATTTTGTGTCGGCTTTAGGCTATTTTTGGAACACGTTTGTATCGGCGCGTAAGGACATGGTGCTCATCATTTGCGGGTCGGCAACATCGTGGATAGTGAACAAGGTGTTTCGTGACCGTGGCGGTTTACACAATCGTGTGACACATCGCATCAATTTGATGCCATTTACCCTGCACGAGTGTGAATTGTACAGTGACACTCATCGCTTGGGGTTCACTCGCACCGATATACTGGAGTGTTATATGGTGCTTGGTGGTGTGCCCTTTTACTGGTCATTGCTCGAGCGTGGACTCAGTGTGTCACAAAACATTGACCGGCTATTGTTCGATCGCAACGGTAAGTTGCACAATGAATATAACGACCTCTTTGACTCGCTCTTCAAGCACCCGGACCCCTACATCGCTGTTGTGAGTGCCCTGGGCAAGAAACGGGTGGGAATGACGCGTGAGGAAATAATTAGTGAGGGCGATCACATCACGGGCAACGGCACATTAACACGCGTGCTCGAGGACCTTGAGGCCTGCGGTTTCATACGCACTTATCGTTATCGCGGTATCAAGCACCGTACCACTATTCACCAGTTAATAGATAACTACACGCTGTTCTATTACAAGTTCCTGCACAATCGTCCGGCAGTTGACGAGGGCTATTGGAGTGCCAATATCAATACACCCACGCGAAATTCGTGGGAAGGACTGGCATTCGAGCGCGTATGTTTCTTGCATTACAAGCAAATCAAGCAGGCATTGGGCATATCGGGCGTGCTGACCTCAATTTATTCGTGGCGCGTCGACGATGACCCCGAGGGCGGTCGCGGTGCCCAAATCGACATGGTGATAGATCGTGCCGATCGTGTCGTCAACTTGTGCGAAATGAAATTCTCGACACGGGAATTTGCTGTTACAAAGGATATTGATCTCGCAATGCGCAACAAGATGGGACGATTCGTGGAGAGTGTCGGTCGCAACAAGGCGATGCACTTGACGCTTATCACGCCTCATGGTGTCAAGAATAATATGTATCAGTTCGCGTTCGACCGCGTCATCACTGCCGATGATTTATTCAAAGAGTAACTCGCTTTTTCCGGGAGCGTTCCTTCTTGAAAAAGCGGGTTAGGTTCAATCGTCAGGTAATCGATGGATTTTTACTCATCGGACGATAACATTCCTGCCATTGTGTGTATGCCTCGCGTGGGGTTGTAGGTAGGTAAACCCATGAGATTGTAATAGACATTATCGGCGCGGTCGGCGTTGAGTTGCTCGATGCCCTCAATCAGCGTGCCCGACGGCTCGTCATCATCTTCCCAAAAACCAAAGAAATTATATAATTAAAAAGATGGATTTTACTGAAGGTGAGTTTTATATAATCCGCAAGTTTCCGATTTTTCAAAACTTTGTTCAGTAAAAAATCACTAAATTGTTTACTATGGGTTATGAGTTATGAATTAATTTTGTAAATTTGCAGTTTAGAAAGTTAGCATTAACATTTTCAAACCTTTTTTATACACAACTGAATTACTATGATTATTGACAAGATTCATGCGCGCGAGATTCTTGACTCGCGTGGCAATCCCACCGTTGAGGTTGAGGTGACACTTGAGTGTGGCGTGATGGGCCGTGCATCGGTTCCCAGTGGTGCCAGTACCGGCGAGAACGAGGCTCTCGAGTTGCGCGACGGCGACAAGGCTCGCTATGGCGGCAAGGGTGTTCTCAAGGCTGTGGAGAACGTCAACACCAAGATCGCTCCGGCTATTGAGGGTATGAGCGTGCTCGACCAGCGTGCCATCGATTGCAAGATGATTGCACTTGACGGAACGAAGACCAAGAGCAACCTCGGTGCTAACGCAATCTTGGGCGTGTCGCTCGCTGTGGCACACGCTGCCGCCAACTATCTGGAAATCCCCTTGTATCGCTACATCGGTGGCTCGAACGCCTACGTGTTGCCCGTACCCATGATGAACATCATCAATGGTGGCGCGCACAGCGATGCTCCTATCGCATTCCAGGAGTTCATGATTCGTCCGGTCGGTGCCAAGACCGAGCGTGAGGCTATCCGTATGGGTGCCGAGGTGTTCCACGCTCTTGCCAAGTTGCTCAAGAAACGTGGTTTGAGCACTGCTGTGGGCGATGAGGGCGGTTTCGCTCCCGCGCTTGATGGTATCGAGGACGCTCTCGAGAGCATCGTGCAAGCCATTAAGGACGCCGGTTATGTGCCGGGTGACGATGTCAAGATCGCCATGGACTGTGCAGCAAGCGAGTTCGCTGTTGTTGAGGACGGTGAGTACTTCTATGACTACCGCCAACTTAAGGACGGCAAGAAGAAAGATCCTAACGGCAAGAAGTTGAGCGTTGATGAGCAAATCGCATTCCTCGAGGAACTCATCACCAAGTTCCCCATCGACTCAATTGAGGACGGTCTTGACGAGAACGACTGGGAAGGCTGGAAGAAACTCACCGCACGCATTGGCGACCGTTGCCAACTCGTGGGTGATGACTTGTTCGTGACCAACGTGGACTTCCTGCGCAAGGGTATCACGAGCGGTGCCGCCAATTCTATCTTGATTAAGGTTAACCAAATCGGTTCGCTCACCGAGACTCTTGATGCTATCGAGATGGCTCACCGCCACGGTTACACCACCGTGACCAGTCACCGCAGTGGCGAGACCGAGGATACCACTATCGCCGACATCGCAGTCGCTACCAACAGCGGTCAAATCAAGACCGGTTCGTTGAGCCGCACCGACCGCATGGCGAAGTATAACCAACTCATTCGCATTGAGGAGGAATTGGGTGACCTCGCAGTGTACGGTTACAAGAAGTTGAAATAAATCGTGAGATAATTCCCGACTGCATTACAATGGCGATGACCTCCTATAAAGGTCATCGCCATTGTAATGTATGCAATGTTTTGATGGGCGTATGTCTATACTCGAGGGGTAGAGGAGTGCCGCGAGTGACAGGTGTGGAGGGTGTGAATGGTTATGTGAGCGTGATTAACGCGTATAACGGTAGGCAATGTATTCGCGCAGGTTGTAATCGGTGCTTAACAGCAAGTCGCCGTCGCGATCCCACTCATAGTAGAAATACAGTGTGCTCCCGTAGTAGTTGCTGTTATCAAAGGTGATGCGAATGTTCGAACGAGTTACGTCCCACCTGAAAAAATCACTCACCCTATACCCCCACTCGTCGTAATAGTAATACTCACCCGTGCCGTTGGCATGAAAACTGTATTCACTCTCGCCCCAACAATCATAGGTGCGATAGCCGTCGTACTCGTAGTCGGACACCCAATGCCCTACCATCTGCTCGTACATCGGGTCGTCATCGTTGTTCCAATGGCAAGCGGTGAATGACAACAGCAGTGTAAGTAGTGTTAATATTGTAAGCTTCTTTATATTATAGCGTCTGTCGTTAGTTGTGAGTTTTTTGAAGTGCCTTGCAACTTGTGTCAAAAAGGCTCACCCGCATCACTTGTAGAAAGTGAGCCAATTAGTGCCGTAACGTTGCTGCTTGTCTTGTATGAAAATCGGGTCGGGCCGGTCGGTAGTGCGATACCACGAGTGGTTCCACGGGTCTTTGCCTCCGGCCTCGTTCATCTGCATGCAGATTGCATTCTTAACTCCAATCTTAAGCAACGCGTTCACATAATCGCCCATCAGCATCGGCTCGGCACTATCAATAACGCGTAACTTGCCATCCAAGTCGCACAGTGCCCGGCACTCGAGAGGACGACTGTTCTTGGTGCGGTAACTGTTAACTGCACCGTTGTAGATGAGTAAATCGTGCATGAAACCGATGCCGTCCTTTCTCGCTGCAACGAGTAATAGCGAGTCGGCATCGCTCGCCATGCCAAAAGTCCACTCGCCGTCGGCAAGGGTGAAAACGCCGGTGTTGTACGGGCTCTTATAACCATTGTAAAACATGCCGTCGCTAACATGATTGCCGGCGATATTGTTGTGCTTGAATTCTTCCGATTTCTCGCCCGTCAGGCTCGCTGCCGCACAAAAGATGATGCTGTCGTTGTCGGGCGACGGCTCCGACTCCACTACAAACTCAACGTGGCTGTAGTGGGGTGTGTAAACCATTAAATTATCCACTTTCTTCACCGTAGTGAGCGAGTCGGGGATTTGCCAAAATATAATATACGCGACAATGACGGCACCGACAAGAGCCAACGCCACCATTGACCCCGTCTTGACCTTATCGGGCAATTCGGGCCACCACTCCACCTTGCCGGCTGTGCGCGAGGTGTTGCTGCGCGATTGCTCGCGTCGCTTGCCGGTGGTGTGACTGTGTTCGCGCTCGGGTTGGCGAGGCGGCACGACTGTGTCTTCGGTTTCGCGTCCCGAGGTGTTCGATGTCGGCTGTTGTGCTACGAAGTTGGTAGACCCGCAGTTATAACACATGGTGCGGTTGTCTTCGTTTTGAAAACCGCATTGTTTGCACGTTTTCATATCTTAATGAAGTGGTAGAAACCAAGTCGTTTACAGATAAATGAATTATCGGACAGCACCACAGTCGGTTGATAGGTCAACGCTTAAAACCGGGGGGCTATCTTGCTGCAAAGATACAAAATTACTGTTACACCCTGCAGTACTTATCACAAAATTTGCTGCAAAATGATTGATTTCTTAACTTTGCAACATGAAAATAACTTTAGCCCGACATACAATACTATTGGTACTGCTGTTTGTCACCGTCGTTTCACAAGCCCAAATCCTTGTACTCAAGGATGCCGAGCGGTACAGTGCCGACAGTATACGTCGCGAGTACGACAAGCTCCCTTACTTCGGTCTTTACAAGGATAATTATTTCTCGATAGGGACGACAATGGGAAGTAAGATAACCAAGTATAACAGCGACGTGAAGTTTCAACTGTCAATCGCCCAACGTCTCACCAAGAGCGTGTTGCCCTTCGACAGTTATCTGTATCTCTATTTCTCCGAGAAAACGTTGTGGAACGTTTTTGAGGAGTCGTTGCCGATGCACGACCTCAATTTCAATCCGGGTATCGGCCTGTCGCGATTAGTGATTATCAAGGGACGCGTTGTTGGCAAGATGTCCGTCATGCTTGAGCACGAGAGTAACGGTCGTGACGGTGATGCCTCGCGCTCATGGAACAAAATATCGTTTGCCGGTGCCGCTTTTATCGACCGCAACTTCATGGTTCACGGCAAATACTGGATTCCCATTGTCGACGGTGAGAACAACCGCGACATTCTCAAGTATAGCGGCCTCTTTCAAACAGGGTTTCAAGTCATCAGCGATAACCGCCGTTGGGTGTTCAGTGTCAACTACACCAAGCGCAGTAATTGGAACCCGTTCTCGGGGAATATCCAACTCGACTTGGGTTTTCGCATTCATCGCTCAGCCAATCAATTCATCTTCATGCAATACTACAACGGTTACGGCGAGTGTTTGCTTGATTACAACAAGTATCATTCGCGCCTGCGCGTAGGATTGTTAATTCGCCCGGAGTTGTTCAGCGACTTTTGACATCACCGCTATACGTGTCAATAATGCATCAAAAGAGCCTTGAGATTTATAATGCTCAAGGCTCTTTTGATAACAAGGCGTGTCAATGGTTTCAGGACATTTACTTGAACACCATTACTCGAATAGACCTACACCAATGTTCAATCTCCGGTCGTGTTGTGAACTTTGTCCACGACACCGCTGATGCTGACGATGGAGGCGATTGACGAGCGTTATTACAAGAGATTGCGAGTATTGTCGTGTTTATCCTACGAGAGTTAGCCCGGCACGAACGATACCGATAATGCCGAACAGAACCAGCACCACACCAACAATGTTCAGCCCCAAGCGGATATTGCTGCGCACCTTGTGGCTACCCTGAGTAATCCATGACGGCACCACGCGCCACAATAACCACCCCACCACAATATAAACAATAGAAGATACCATCACTACACCGTTTTCGGATTTAACGCATGCTTTCGGCCTTGTCCATCAGTACGCGTAGGTATTTCACTTTTGCTCCTATGTTATAATTCCCGCTAAATCTATAGCCCGCTCTATTGATAGCGATGAGATTGCCTTCTTCGTCCATGACAGGACTACCGCTTGAACCGGGCAATATGGGTATACTATACATCAAGTCATCGTCGTCGATTTTTTGTATTCGCCCATCGTTGCGCTGGTTCTCAATGCCATGCGCCGTCTCTGCCAACTGTTCTCCATAATTGAACCCAATGCTATATACAGCGTCACCCTTGAATATCTCAACCGTGCTGTCTTCATCGGGCACATCGAATACATAACAATCTTCCGGTGTTTTCTTGTTGTTGGCTTGCAGTATGGCGACATCGTGTTCTATATCTGCAACCACAGTGCTTAGATTTGTCAAATCAGATGTTCCCGAGAAACGATTACCATTAAGCACATAACCGATAAATAACGGTACAAACGTTAAGTTCGGTTCTACGTTTAACGTGGATTGGAGTAAACTTTTTGTGTAAGCGATTTCTTTGAGTTGCTCATCTATTGAGGCATGCTCATTGATTGCCGCGCGCAGTTGTGAGCGAGTTGAACTGCCATAGGCATTAATGTGCGCATCGGTTTTTGCTGTTTCCAAATCTATGCGATCCTCTTCAAGTGACGCTAATAATGCGTTTACAAACACTTTCCAGTGCTGTTGAATGTTGGCGACTTGTGACGCGAGCGGTTCTCCGGTGACGTGAGCGTTGGTAGCGACAAAGCCGTCTTCCGAGATGAAAAAACCGGTGCCTGACCAGCCTCTGATAGGAATTGAATCGCGGTTGTCTGTAATTACGAAATCAGGCTCGTCTGCCTCGGGGTTGTCAACATAAACCGCAAACCCAAACTCTTTGACTACCTTGCCGAAGTCAAGTGCGTAGTATCCGGCGGCTTCGATTAACACTACACCCGAGTCCATGTCGGCATCGCTGACAACAGGTGGGTTGTTGCCTCCGCCACAACTTGTGAGAACACTCATGGCAATTAAGGCAGATGATAGGAGAATTGAATAATTTGTTTTCATAATTGTATAGACGAATATTGTTTGTTTTAAAATGAGATTGTTAATCACTCAACAACGTGTGAACATGTGAGAAAACAACTCAAACACATCATAATGACGGCAAATAGAGTGGCATACTTGACAAAAATGTCGCTGCAACCGTTCTTGCGAGCGGTAATGCCGTCTTTTGCTTTCTCAATAACCTTGGTCGCGTTAATGATAGCCGTTTCAGTAGCTTTATTTGATGCGACTACATCGCGATTAACCTTCCTCAAGAGAGAAATGGCATCACGCACTTTAAGCAATGTTTTGCTGTACTCACCTGCAATTTTTTCCCCGGTCTCTTTAAGCAAATCGGGTAATTGATTGAGTATCAGCAACTGTTGAGTGACTTCAGGCATCAAATCCAAGTGTTCGTTGATGTATTTTACCTGGTCACTCATCAGTGTGTCAAGTGAGCCTAATTGTACGGCCATGGCATTGCTCATGCCCTTAATGTTCCTTCGGACATTGTCACGCAGGTCATCAAGTGCTTGTCTCATTGTGTCATCAACAGCAACGACGCTCGCGAGAATTGCGTCTTGGCGAAGTCTTATTTCTTGCGGTCCGTTGGTGCGCAGTCCGGCAACCCCTTCAATGGAATTGACTTGTCGGGTTAATTCATCAAGTTTGGCAAGCATCTGCGTGAGCGTGTCAAGATAATTCTCGACACGTGTCATGTAGTCCAAGAACCGTTTGGTTTGTCTGTCTTCTTGTTCTGTCATATCAAAGTATTGTGAATTTTTTTACATATAGGCATTGACCCGTACTCCGGTCATAAATTTCGTAACGGTAGGACCCCGCTTGCCAATGCCCCGGTGTTGGACTGCCCCATCCTGTTAAGTCATATGTGTTTTCGCCTTCCGATACCTCTAAATTTCCGAAAAACGAATATCCGTCGCTCGAACCGTCCCCTGTGCTAAGCCCTGTCGGGGTAATGAATTTTACGGCAAGTTGCTTGTTCGCGCCGTCCTTGATACCGTAGTAGGATATTACAGCAAAAATGTAAGTCGTGTTCCTGCTGTAAATGGTAGCTCCTATACTTTCTCCCTGATTGTACATTCTCACACCGGTAATGATAAACGGCATTTTGTCACCTATGGCTGATAGGGTAGACGTGAGTTCATTAATGCTGTTTTGCATATCGGCCATGTGGGATTCAGTGTTGTGTTCGATAGAATCGGCGAGAGAGTGCGCGTGTTGTGCTTCCATTTCCAAGTTATTAATCCTATCATTTAACTCAAATTCAGTTTCATTGAAAAGCAGGGTAGTATTTATAAGTCCCAACCCACTTGAACAGAGAAGCAACACAGTCAAAATCACTTGCCAAACGCTTGTGCGCGACTTTCGTGTCTCTTTGAGGTCAACAAGGATGTCATTCACGGCATCACCGTTTTGTTTTAACGATTTTGAAAGTTGTAGGTTGCTCTCAATGGCTTCGGTACTGCTCTGCAGAATATTATCGTTTGAGTCAACAACGGTTTGGTTTTGTTGCTCGCACATTACGACGACTGCCTCCGAAAATGAAGCGATTTCTTTCCCGAGATTTTGCAATGAAGCCAACTGCTCTACGACATCGGCAAATCGGTTCGACGCGTCTGTGAGGCGTTGTGTCTGTTTAGGCAGCATCGCATCTATCGCTTTGACTTGTGCCCTCATCGTGTCTTGTAACCGAGACATTAATGATGATGTCTCAATCTTTAATTCACCTATGGCTGTGTGAGTAACATCATCAAGTTCGGTAACAATGGTCGTGAGAGCCTGTTGCGAGGATAGGGCTTCTTCGCGATAGGTAGCATAGTCGATGGCTGCGACGGACAACGAGCGCATTGACGACAGTTGTTGCTCAAGATATGCACACAACCGTTCAAGGCGGTCTATCTTGCTGTCCATGGCACTCACGTAGTTATCATAATCCTTATCCATGTCAGGAAATCTTTATCTTGACTTTGCGTTGAATGATCCACTCTCCGTCTTGCTTGACGGCAATGCCGGGTTCAAGGGTGTCGATGCGACTGCAACTGTCACCGATTGATGTGATTTCACAAATACCCAGTGCCGTGTGTCGGTTGCCTATATATCGTGGGGTGTATATCCCATTGATAACATCAAATGTAGCGTGAGTGGTATTACCGGCATCGGTTGTGATGCGGAACAAAGAACGCTCTGTTTGTATCGCTGTTATTTTGCTGAAACCGAGTGTCGCGGCATTAGGTTCGCCATAATATATCATTGAAGGAATATCACGTGTGGGCAGACAACGCGATGCATACTCTTCTGCCCGTGTTCGCTCGCTTGACAATAAGTCTTGCATTTGTTCAAGTTGTGACTGTTTATCGTCCAATGCGTTGCACTTGACTTGTAACTCGCTCTCCAACGACTTTATTTGTTGCTGAGCCTCTGTGAGGGTCAGCAGCAGTTGGTCTGTCTTTGTTCGCAGTTCTCGTTCGTTTGTTTCAGACTGTCGGAGTTCACGTTGTAATGCTGCGAGTTGTAATTCGTTCTCGCAGCTGCTTGTGGTGGGCTCGTAGACGGTCAAGTGACGTCTGCGAGCCCACCACAGTGACGCTTTGTCGGTCATAGTTGCGAGCATTGTCATGAACTTGCTGACGTACAATGCTATCGTCTCCCCAATTCCGGCTGAAATGTCAGGCTTGCTCATCAGGTAAATATCACAGTCATGGGTGTTGTCACTACCCAGTCTTCGCCTTGCTTGTCAACAGTGCCCGGTGATACCATTGACACCCTTTGCGGGTTGGCGACCTCGCTTATAACCGTAATGACTTCTGCCGGCAGGTATGTGCGACGTTCGCTGACAATCTTGCTCTCAAACCCGGTAACCCAGTTACTCGCAAAAACAAGTTTGCCGCAGGTTGCCGACGGGCTTGTTTGAATGGCAAAAATTCTCTTGCCGTTATTCGGACCGATAATCAACCGTTTGCGATTGCTCGCGTCAACACTTGCAAATAATATAGTGTCATCATGCGAGAGTTCTTCGGCAACCTGCGAGTGTTGCCCCTGCACTTCGTGTGCATGGTCGGCAACATGCGAAGTGTCAGATTCTACCTTGGGTTGCTGCATCTGTAAGGTAAGTTCGCTAATGCGATTCCTCATGGCAACGATGTTGCTTTCCAATTGATCACAGCGGGCTGAGAGAGAAACAACGACACCTTGCAGTTTGTTGATGTTCTCATACAAAGCATTGATGTGAGCGTTGTGGTGGTCTACCTCGGGCGTTTGTGCCGCCTGCAATGGCATTGCTTGAGGAACGGTGTTTTCGGTTTGCCGGGCGTTCTCGTCATCGTCATGCTTGTATGAGGCATATAATTGATACAACAGATAACTGATTGCGGCACAAAATATTGAGGCAAGCACCACAATAACTGCGATGAGCCACCACGGCCATGAGTTTTGGTTCGGGTCGTCAGTGTTTCCTTGTGTTGCTGCATCGGTATCGACTACTTGTGCACTTAGGGCAGCAACGTTTTTATTGTTACTTGCTTGATTTGCCTCGGTTCCTGTCTCGGTCGTTTCGTCAACAAATGATGAGATAAAGGCATCCGAGATTTCAACTAACTTTTTATAGTGCGCGCTAAGGCTGTCAACCACGGCATCACCCTTGCAAACATCCAGGTGCGCTCCGTATTGAAGCAAAAATAC
This sequence comes from uncultured Porphyromonadaceae bacterium, assembly GCA_937901905.1. Lineage (GTDB taxonomy): Bacteria > Bacteroidota > Bacteroidia > Bacteroidales > Muribaculaceae > Sodaliphilus. The sequence goes on from CALDIF010000009.1 coordinate 59,492, forward strand.
CTTGGTCTTGTAATCATTGATGTGCGACGTAGAACTATCTAACGCTGCATAAAGTAGTGTGTCATTATATTCCTTGAGCCATTGACGATTGTTTTTTAAGTCATCTACCAATTGCTTGGTTTTTGTCTTAAAAATATCAATAGTGTTTGCGTCAGGCTGACGTTCGGTGTGAAACCGACTGTCAGGCCCACCGCCCCCCTGGGCTCGGGTGACCCCGAGCCCGAGAGGCAATAGCATGAGTATTAATAAGAGTAACCTTCTCATCATTTTATAAGTTTGCGAGCAAGTTCGGTGATTAACGATGTAATATGATAGAAGAACAACGTGTCTTCAATAGGCTCATGGGTATTGAGTTTATTGATAAATGCTAAAGCATTGCGTGTGTTGGAGGAAACACTGCGAGTGAACAAACAGCGCATTTGCTCAAGGTCATTCGAATTTACCGTACCGAATGTCGCGGACACGTTGAGTTTTTTAGCAAGGGTGTAGAATGCATCGGTAAAGCGTTTAACAAGCACTTCAAGACCGTTCCATTCTTTGTCGGTCAAGTCGCTGAACTCGCGTGAGCGACCATCTTTCTTCAAGAAGTCGTCAGCCGATGTCCCCAGCAGCGCATCATTCATCTGCTGTACTTCAACGGGTGTCGGCGGTGTAGTGGTCAACAATCCTCCCTTACAAGTCGCCTCCTTAGGCTGATGCGCGTCAATCACTATCTTGAGATCCTCGTGAGAATAGGGATGACCGCTAACAAGTTCAAACATCTCTTTGGTGTAAGTTGAGATTGCCGACAGACCCGCTGCCGATGATGCGCCGAGCACTTGCAATAACTTTGAACCATTGCCGCTGAATGCTATAGTTTGGGGCTCTTGAACGTTTGTGCAGCCACTCTTGCGCTTGGCTTCGTAGAATAATGCCATGTAGAACATGATAGCACTATAGAACACAAGGACTATGGTCTTGGCACCGGTGTCGTTACTCAGCATCTTGATAAAGTCGAGGTTGCCCGATACCTTCTTGTTGATGACATCGGGATTTTCCTTTAGACTAAATAAGAGTGAGAGGAAATCGGTGCTGCGTTCGGTGTCTTTAAGAACCTTGGCAATAGAATTTAATCCGTTAGCAGACAATATTTCGTCGAAAATCGGTGCATATTTGCGGACAAAACCGTTATTGCCGATGTCGCCTGCGGTGAACCCGTCACCGAGCACCGAGTTTGCTGCAAACCGGAAGGACGTGATTAATGCCGGATTGGCATTGGAATCAAAGATGAAAGCATCACTTGTTCCACCTCCAATATCAATAGTCAGCACATCAACTGCCGTACCTATTTTCGCCTTGTAGTGAGCATAAGGTGCAATGGACTCGGGCATGGATTTGAGATTGGCTGTAATGACGTTTGTGTCACTATTGATATGACGGCTGAACAAATCTTGCCATATCCTGTCAATCATTGTTATGGTGTTGGTCGGCATGCTCGTCGGGTAGAACCACGTGATGTGTGTCGCGCTCACATCACCTTGTTCCATGACAACCTTGTTACGCATCAATATCATCAGGCTGCTCAAGTAACATTCAACCATGTGGGAGATGTCGGTGTTGGTCGACCACTTGAGGTCACTCTCGGTCTTATTATATCGTTTCTCGGCAAGCGAACCGTAGTAGAACGGAATGTTACCCATCAAATATGATGCAAATGGAGTACTCCAATTGGTGGTCGCCTTGTAAGTCAACAATGTCCTTAACGGGAAATGTGGGCTGCCTTGTACGCCTAATGAGGTCGGCACACATGACCACTTGATTGCAGCATCATAATCGGCATCGGTTGATGCCTCCGTGTTGAGCAATGCCAGTTGCCTGTTTCCTGGCTCGATATCTAAGGCTTTGGGTTTGCAATTATTACCGACATAGTATTCGATGTGTGTATTGGTCGTACCGAAGTCAACGGCAAAGTGGAACACTTGCTTCGCCTGTGTCCCTGTTGCCCATGACGGGACTGCAACGCATGAAATATCCCCCTGACGGATAACGATAACCTCAATATCATTGCTGTATGCACTCATGGGTGCTGTGACATCAAGAGGGTCAATCGGGTTTCCATTCCCGTCGCTATTGCGGTCAATGGGACCGAGCGTGGGTCGCACAATATCACCGTTCACGTCAAGGCAATCGAAACTCGGTTTCCATGCCTGATCGTTGCTCATCAGGGCAACGCGGTAGTTGGGAGTAGTGCCGACACCGAACTTTGTGCGAGGAAACACGACAGCCGTGAAGTCATGATAGACGATACTGCCATTTCGCTCGTCAAGAATGTTGGCCTCCATGTACAGCCGCTCTAACGGTAACACGTTGTCCGAGGGTGTGCCATTGCCACGCACCGGAATTTTCAGCACAACCTTGACTGTGATGCCGCCACCGGGAGCGGTGTTGACGGTCAACTTGATGTTGCTCTTCAAATCATTAACAGTGAAATACTTGAAAAACAGTGGTTTGACAGGGAGTAAGAAGCCGTTGTTACCCGAAGTGTTGTCTACCAAATTGCCGTCAAAGAAGTCGTCGGTTATCTTGCTGCATCGCACAATTGTGTCTTCAAGAAAATCGGTCATGACGAGGTAAGGATAGTTCGCACCGTCATCAGGCAACGTTCGCTTGTCCATGGGAATGGGGGCACCGTCGTGGTAGCGTGGCTTTATCGGCACCTGCGTCTGCGAATTCCATTCGGCTGTGGTGTACTTCCAATGTCGGGCAAACGTCGTGCAAGGCAATACCAAAGGCACCTTTTTGAGTGGTTTTGCACTTCTCAAAGCGAAACCGCTCACTTTGCCATAGTCAACCGGAAGACCCATGCGCAGTTGTGTTCCCAATATATCTACGGGCACAGCCCCTGCTCCGTCAACCGATAATAAGGCGTAATCGTTATTGAACGACGCAGCATTCAGGTTGCGAATTTGTTGTTGGATATCAAGTGGGAGATGTTGGAAGCAATTATCCAAATAGATATTAACATCGTCAAAGTCCGTGCCGAACGTTGGCATGGCGGCACGCAAAGCGTAGAACCACACAATGAAATTGCGATCACGTTGATACAACGGTACAAAGTCGTGAACATCATTTGACAAAGCGTCGCGCCGCCCTTCAAAACGAATGTTACCCGCCAAGAAACTATGGTCATTGGAGGTAGTGAAGAATAAACTGCATGGTGAAGTCGCGCCAATGACACAGGTGCCGGCAGTAGCGTTCGGACCGATATACTCCAGAATGAACAAGTCGGTCATTCGGTCGAAATGGAATTGTTGGGCATCTGCCGTGAAAAACAATTCCAATGTTTTCCCCAATAATTGGTGACGAACGTCCGGTGCGCCGGTCAAGTTCGCGATTTGTTGTTGTCTATTCCACTTGATGAGTCTGACAAGCCCTGCACTGCTCAGGTTGTCATAGTTGAAAAAAATCTGCGCGACATCAAGAGCATGTGACACCATCTTGTGGTGTATTGTCGCTTTTATGCCTTTATCTACTTTGAACGAACGATTGACAAACGCAAATGCTTCACGCACCAAATCCATGCGCGCAAAAGGACTTGGAATCGACGTTATCTCGTGTTTCGCCGATGCGCCTCCGGGGTCGGCAATGTCGGCAATGTTGGCGGAGTTATATTGTTGGGAATCACTCCAACCATTCATCACTTCGCCGTTATTATGAAGTCTGAAATCTTTAGCCATATGTAAAGGAATTATGGAGCAAAGTAAAATTAATCCTACTTATCATTAAAGGCGATTTTATCATTACTGACACGCCACAAGGCATTGAGAATGTGTGCAATCGGTTTGCCGAGATCGTTTTTGGCAATCTTATTCGCGTCGGTCGATGCCTTGTTGTCGTTAAGATAACTCAAGAATAAGTCCCAATTTTTCTTCAAACTAAGTACCGACTTTGTCTTGAGACCACGTGCCAATTCAAACACATGATCGCGATCATTAGTCAAAACGATGGGACTAAAGCGTGTGGCTTGATTCTCGCCATCCATTTCGGTCATCCACCTCATGAACAAGGCTGAAATGTCAGACAATGCCCTGTACACGTTGTTGCTCGAGAAACTATAGTCGTTTCGCTCTATCCATGTCTGTTGCGTCTCAATAGAGGTTTCCAACTCGTCCTTGAGATATTTGGACAACAATGCCATGTTGGTGAGCGGACGCGTCAATAGCGTGTATGAACGGCGGTCGGCCGAGAATGCGGGGAACACTATGCCATTCGAACAGTCGCCATTAATGCCGTACTCACGATAAATTGTTGACCCCGTTCCTCCCACCGGTAGCGCGGGGTCGGACGCGAAGTTGAAAATAGCGAGAGCAGCCGCCAATTCACAGAAGTTTGCCGGATTGCGTTGATTTTTGCCTCCGGCATTGTTGACAAGAGCCGAGCGGTTGGGATCCCCGATGTAATATAAGACATCAAGCCCGGTTAAGTTGTGCTCATAGTAACTTAATGCCGACTTGGTCTTACTGATAAAGGTGTTGCTATCAATGGGACTGTCGTCATCGGGCAGCAAATTAAAATAAGGAAGCACGGTGATGGCTCCGATTTGAGAACTTGCAATAGCAGCACCGTTGGCGATGTTCAAACTGGGATTTTGTGCAGCTCGCAAATTCTTGAGTAACAAGGGAAACATACTTGCACCGGTTCCACCGAAAATGCTGCTGATGATGAAAATCTTATCTCCGTTGTTGAAATTGCCGGCAAAATCGGTGTAGTCAAATTGGTTCAAGATAACACTGCCGATATTAGGCTTGCCGGTAAAACCGATAGTCATGTCAACTTCTTGGTCCGCTTGTGAGAATAACATGCCCACAAGGGCTTTGTCGTCGGAACTGAGTGTCGAAAATGCCATATAATTCCTAAATTGGCTATTAGTGTTGTCACCACCGATTTTCATGGCATAATTCGTTGCACCGTTTAATGGCTTGATTTTTACGCTGAATGGCGGTAGTTTCTTGACCCGGTCGGTGTCGTTTGACAGTGAATCGTAAACAGTCCGATAGTTATCAAGCAAATTGACCGTCTCGTTCTTATTCCCGTTGGCGAGGTCGGGATCAATAATGATGGGAACGACTTCATCAATGTTGCTGCCCAAACGTGCACCGGCACTAAGCAACATGGTGAAAGCCTTCAATACGCGAGAGCCTGTGCCTCCCATCGCAAAGACATATAACTTTGGCATACTGTGTTAGATTATCTGCAGATTAATAAATCTATGAATTAATTAGCGACGGAATGGTGAGCGGTATGCATTGCTGCTGAACCACATCATGATTAGGCTAATAAGGAGGAAGCAAATTACACCCCACCACATATAACCGATGGCAACATCAAAGTAGTCCGAAAAATTGAGTGTTTCAGTCCATTTTTTAAAATCTCCACCGGTTTTAACCCCCTTGAGAATGCCGTCTACCGCTTTTTTAAATGGCTTTTGGGGATACATTTTTTGGATTGCGTCCAAACGATTGGCGAGGGCAAAGAAACCCCAACAAAGCGATAAGGCGGCATTTATCGCAAGCATTATCAGCCATGACCACCATGCCTTGAAGCGAGGGTGATTAATCACAAAGTAATATAGCGCAGCAACCAATGCCGAAACGACCAAGACTCCTATTGCAGACCAGGCAAATCCGTTATCAAGGATTTGCGCTTTCCCGTAATGAATGGATTTCATCAACTGCACCAGTCGCTCGCCCGATTGATTGCACAACGTCGAGAACAATGGTTCAAAAAAACTGTTTAGCATGAATAAAGTGTCTTTAAGTATATTAATTAATAAGAGTTTTTACGATGAAGTATTGTCCTGTTAAATCATACGACTGCTCAATACCGTCAACAAGACTCTGTAGTCCGAATGTCGTGACGCGTCCCGGATCTTTCCCATCTTCGCTGTTGTAGATGGCGGATTTCCACTGTTCACCAAATTTCGGTTGGTTTAATCCGAATTCCACACAAGAAGGTGATACTGTTTTAAACCTATCGGATCCATAGAGGTTTACCGTTATCTTGTGGCTGTATCCCACTTGCGTATTGTCTTTTACAATATCAATAATCTCGAATTCATCGTCATTCGATAGAACCTGATAGTTGTGCTTGTCAAGGATATAGTCTTCTCCATAGGGAACTGTCGTCATGTCAAGGTAAAACGTTAATGTGTACACACTATCGGCATCGGTCGTGGCATTTAAAACATGATATCCGTGCGCCGCTTCGTCACACATATATGGAATATATCCTATCGGCTTGCCGGCTACAATGCGGTCAAATTTGATGCTGTCATTATTAAGACGCTTGTCAATCAAATTAACCGCTTGAGCGATGACACCTCGCTCACCGAAAATCCAGAGGAAATATGGTCTGTCCCCATGATACTCCTGACCTTGGTCTTTGCTATCGTAATGTTTTCCGTTGAATTTGCTGACAAGACGATATACAACCACGCAGAAGTCAGGATCCTGTGACATTCTGTTGTTCAAAGCACTATGTATGTCCTCGCTTTGATTGCGCAACTGGTCTTCAGCCCCTTTACTATCGCTCGGTGAAAATGCACAATCGCTCACGAGAATAGATAATGCACCGTCTTTTGTTGAACCGATAACACTTTTGATTACCTCGGCTATGTCGCTCTTGCCTCTTCCCGTGATTTTGCCTTGCACGTTACCGGGGCGTAGCCAGTCTCGCACACGCTTTGGGTCTGTACATGGAATTTTCGCTATCACGCAAGTGTCGGAGTTTGCTGTGATGAGATTATAAGGGTTGTGCTTGTCTGATTTTGTAAACGTCAAGTTGTTAAGCAACGTGCTGTACACTTGATATAATTGTGTGGCAAAATCTTTTTCATTCATGTAACCGTCCATACTCACCGAGCCTTCAATGTAGATGTTTAATCGTGTGGGGGAGAGGACGTGTGTCGCTTTATAGAGAGAGTCTATAGAGTCAATATCGGTTTCCATGTCAAGCATCTTGAAACACCGCTCACCATCGCATGAGTCACCACAGGATAACACCGAGAAGACCAATGTAGTCAACAGGATTGTCGATAGAACAACGAGGGGAAATAATTTTTTCACGTTCCTTTATTTTATAGATACACGTGGAACAGTCTCCCCAAGTTCCTCTATATTATATGTAATAATGTAATATACAATAAATAGTGTGCGCACCGGCACTCTTCACTAAGGGGCATAAAAAAGCGCGGGAGTCTGTATTGTTGCCGTCCCGCTCTCAGAGGCTCTTGCAATTGCCCTTAACAGTTGAACGAGCAACGCAGAAGCCCACGCGAATATGTCACACACGCCACAGCCACACTACAATGGCAGTAGCGAGATGCATATCCCACATCGGTCTATCTACTGTTGCAACGCCCTTGACTGTTAATTGTTGAATTTGCAAGATTCCTGAGAGCCAAGCACGAAGCGTCAATAAACGCCTTTTATATGTCCTTTCTTCAATGCCCACCCGCCCTTTGTTGGCGGACTTCTGCATTGGGGAATGCAAAGTTAGGCATTTTTTTTATCTGTTCAAATTTTTTTGACACTATTTTTTAGTTGTTTGTCGGAATTTTATGACCGCACATGACGAACTCCATGCTTGCGGTTGAGCGGCAAAACGGGTGTCGTGTTTCTTTATTTTTGCTAAATTTTTCTAAAAAGTTTGTCATTTGAAAAAAAAACACTACTTTTGCAGTTGCAATTGCGACGAGGAGTCACGATTGTGAGGGATAGTCCTATAGTGTAATGGTAACACAACGGTTTTTGGTGCCGCATTTCCTGGTTCGAGTCCGGGTAGGACTGCTCAAGTGTCTGCGAGGTCTGATACAGGACTTCGCAGATGCTTTTTTGTCCCCTCAGTTCTAACTTTTGCAAAATTTTTATTCGGTTGTAATTGTTGTTCGGTTCTTTTAAAAGTAGCAGACATGATGAAGCGGACGATTGACGTGGTGTGCGCGGTAATGATGCGCGCCGATAAGGTGTTGTGTATGCGTCGTAAGCCACGCGGCGCGACGTACACGGCTCACCATTATGAGTTCCCGGGCGGGAAGATAGAGACGGGCGAAACACCCGAACAGGCATTGAGTCGCGAGATAAGCGAGGAGATGGAGTGGGCTGTCACAGTGCGCGAACACTTGGCAACTGTCGTGCATGAATACCCCGATTTTACAATACGTCTCATGGCTTATCGGTGCGATGTGCCGCCAACTGACAACTTTGTGCTCCACGATCATGATGACCTGACGTGGTTGCCGCCTGATGCCCTTGCCTCACTCGACTGGAGCGCGGCCGACCGAAAACTGCTCGAGGCGATGCAGAGCGAGGGGGTATTGCAAAAATATGTTACCGATATATAAAATATATTTAAAAAATCGGGGTGCACCTCGTGAATTGTAATGTTTTTGTTACATTTGTAGTCTGAATCAAAGTCGGATTACCAACCATAAATACCGTAAGTGATGAATTATCGTGAAAACTGCAAGCGGCTTGCAATGGCAGCCGTGGCATTGGTGATGTTTGCCGGTGCATATGCCGGCGAGAACACGAGCGAGCGCGAGGCTGCCCTGAAGTCGCTCGTCGAGAGTCAAATGCCACCCTTGATGGGCGTCGGTTCGCTCAAGGTGCGCTCTATTGATGACACCGGAGAGGTCGTGAAAATCGACCTGAGTGAGAACATGGGTGATGTGCCGTTTACCCGTGGTGGAGTGGACGAGTTGACTCGCAGCATTTCGGCTTTGTACGACTCCAAACCGGTGCAACTGTCCATTGCAGGTAATCCCATTGAGAATTATTACGTTGAATTTCGCCCCGAGTATCGCCGTTATGCCACCGAGTCGTTCGTCACGCGTGCCGAGCACCGCAAGGCGGCACTCGACGGCAAGATAATAGCGATGTGGCCCAGTCACGGGTGGTACTTCGAGCCCAAACTCAACCGCTGGGAGTGGCAACGCGCACGGCTGTTACAAACGGTGGAGGACATGTACACCCACAGTTATGTAATTCCGTTCCTGATTCCGATGTTGGAGAATGCCGGTGCCTACGTGTGGAACGCCAGGGAGCGCGACACTCACGCTTTCGGTGCCGTGGTCGATGCCGATAAGGGTTTGGCACAATCGAGCGTGAAGGCGCGTAACGGCAAGCATCGTTGGCACAAGGGCAGCGATGTGGGTTTTGCCTATAGCCAAGCCGCCTATCGTGACTTTGAAAATCCGTTCACGATGGGAACATACAGTGAGGTCGCTGTGGCGACATCGGGCGAAAAGGTCAGTACGATGCACTATGACGTGACGATGAGTGAGGTCGGAGAGTTCGCGTTATACATTTCCTATAAAACGCTTCCCGGTAGTGCCTCGGCGGTGAAGTACACCGTCAACAGTCTTGCCGGAGCCGAAGAGTTTGTCGTTAACCAGCAGATGGCAGGTGGAGTGTGGGTTTATTTGGGCACTTTCCCCCTGCGAGCGGGTCTGAACAGGGACGTGGTTGTCGTGAGTAATGAGGGCACTGTTGCCGGTGCCGTGGTGACTACCGACGCGGTGCGCGTGGGTGGCGGTAAGGGCAACATTGAGCGTCGCGTGGCATTGCCCACCGAGGAAAACCGCGCTATCGCAGCCCGTCACGGCGACGAAAAATACCTCGGCAAGGAGGGTGTGAACTATCAGTACGTAGGCAGCGGTGACCATCCGTGGTTCCACCTCGGATCGCGTTACTACTTGCAGTGGGCGGGTTTCCCCGATAGCGTGTACAGTACGAGCGAGGGCGTCAATGACTACGTTGACGACTATCGTTCGCGCGGCGAGTGGGTCAACTTCCTTGCCGGCGGAAGCAGCGTGTTGCCGTCGCACAAGGGATTGAATGTGCCGGTCGATGTGTCATTTTGCTTGCACACCGATGCCGGTAACACCGGTAATGATTCGATAGTAGGAACGTTGCTGATTTACTGTACCCGTAAGAACGGCGAGAACTTCGGGAACTACGAGAACGGCACGCCACGCATCCTCTCGCGTCGCTTTGCCGACATGGTGTCGACCAATGTCGTGAAAGACATTCGAGCCAAGTACGAGCCTAATTGGATGCGTCGCGGCATGTGGGACAAGTCTTACTATGAGGCGCGTGTACCCGAGGTGCCGGCGTTGTTGATGGAGTTGTTGTCACATCACAACTTCGCCGACATGAAATACGGTCTTGACCCGCAATTCCGTTTCGACGTGAGTCGTGCGATTTACAAGGGCATCTTGGAGTTTATAGCCGCTCGTGACGGATTGCTCAACACGACAGTACAGCCGTTGCCGGTTAATTCGTTTGCATTACAGTGTAAAGATGGAGATGTCAAGTCGGGTCGTTTCAAGTTGAGTTGGCAACCCACTCGTGACACACTGGTCGCCGATGGCGCGATGCCTGATGCGTATATCGTCATGGAACGTGTACCCGGTGGTGCTTTCCGCCAACTCGCGACGATTTCGGACACCGCTTATGACATCACTATTCCCATAGGAGAAAGTCGTGACTATCGTGTTATCGCTGTGAATAACGGAGGACGCAGTTTCCCGAGCGAGACACTCAGTGCCGGTTTGCCTAAAGGCGAAATCAAGGGCGTAGTGATGATCGTTAACGACTTCACCCGAGTGAGTGCTCCCGACTGGTTCGACGATGAAAATCGTGCCGGTTTCGACGACGATAAGGATCACGGTGTGCCCTACATGCAGCAAATCAACTACCTCGGGTCGCAATATGAATTCCGACGTGAATTGCCGTGGCGTGATGATGATGCACCCGGTTTCGGTGCAAGCCGCAGCGATCACGAGACCGAGGTTATCGCCGGCAACACGTTCGATTACCCGTCGGTGCACGGTCGAAGCCTGCTGCGAGCCGGCTACGCTTACGTGTCGTCGAGTGTGGGGGCAGTGGAAAACGGCGATGTCTCGCTTGACAAATATGATGCGATTGACATCATTTGCGGTAAACAAAAAGAAATTCTTACCGGTCGTGGCGTTAAGCCCAATCGTTATCGCGCGTTCTCCCCGGCATTGATGAAGGCGGTGAGTGATTACACGACTCACGGTGGCAACGTGTTGCTCTCGGGAGCCTACGTGGCAACCGACATCTGGGACAACGTGACGCGCACGGTTGACAACGCTGCGGCTCAGTGGGCTGAACAGGTGTTGGGTTACACTTATCTTAACGGGCGTGCCTCACTTGACGGCATGGTGAAGACGGTGCCGTCGAGTGTTGATACCATCATACCCGCCGGGCTCGATGTGCACTTTGCCACAACGCTTAACGGTGACTTATATGCCGTTGAGTCGCCCGATGCAATCAAGGCAAGCGATGACAGGGGTTACACCGTGGCACGGTACAGCGAGAACAACATTCCGGCAGTGGTAGCGAGTGAGCGTGACGGGTATCGCACTGTGGTGGCAGGTTTCCCCATCGAAACCATTACCGACGACGATGCTCGCGATGCGCTGGTAGCAACACTGATGAAATTCCTTGTCCGAGGCAAGTGATGATGTGGCATACTCACCGCCACGGCGTTTGAGCCGGTCAATATCCACTCGAATACTCATTAATTAAAAAAATATATCAAATGAAAAGGATTGATTGTTTTATTCCTTATGTAGACGCTACTCAAGCGCGGGCTACGATTGAGGCATTGCGTGCCGAGGTCGAAGTGAACAACATCTATCTGCTGTCATCAACCCCTGCCGACGATGTGCCGCAAGGTTGCTGTTTGCTGGTCATATCGGGTGCCACGTCAAGTGCCACCATGCGCGTTATCGCCGGTCACGCTGTGAGCGACTACGCCTTGTTGTACAGCAAGCACGACACGTTGAAGATGGCTCCGTTCGCTCTCGAGCGTTTCGTCAGTCTTGCCGATGATACCGGTGCCGGCATGCTCTATGCCGACCACTACAACGTGACCGATTCCGGTGCTGTGAAGGCTCCGGTGATTGATTACCAGCGTGGCAGTTTGCGCGACGATTTCGACTTCGGTTCGGTGTTATTCTTTAACACAGCGGCATTACAGGCTGCGGTGGCGGCAATGAAGGCCGACTATGAGTTTGCCGGGTTGTATGACCTGCGTCTCAAGTTGTCACAACGTAGTGAGATAGTCCACATCAATGAGTTCCTCTACAGCGATGTGGAACAGGATACGCGCAAGAGCGGTGAGAAGATATTTGACTATGTTGACCCACGCAATCGCGGTCGTCAAATCGAGATGGAGGCGGCTTGCACCGAGCATCTCAAGGAGGTGGGCGCGTGGCTTGCTCCGGAGCGTGACGGACGTCCTAACTTCCGTCACATTGAGTTTGACCGTGGCGATTTCGCTGTCGAGGCAACCGTGATGATTCCGGTGCGCAATCGCATTCGCACCATTCGTGACGCAATAGGCAGTGTGTTAAAACAGCAAACTACGTTCAAGTTCAACTTGATGGTGGTGGATAACTTCTCAACCGACGGCACGCGCGAGGCTATCGCCGAGTATGATGATCCGCGTCTTATCCACATCATTGCCGACTACTACGACATGGGTATAGGTGGTTATTGGAATTTGGCGGCTCATCACGAGTTGGCTGGTAAGTTCATTGTCCAACTTGACAGTGACGACATGTATGCTGATGAACACACCCTGCAGACGATGGTTGACGCGTTCTACGAGCAGAACGTCGCGATGGTGGTGGGTACTTATCAAATGACAGACATCAAGTTGAACCCCATTCCGCCGGGCATCATCGATCACCGCGAGTGGACTCCCGAGAACGGTCGCAACAACGCGTTGCGCATTAACGGATTGGGGGCACCTCGAGCATTCTACACGCCGGTGTTGCGCGACATCAAGATACCTAACACAAGTTACGGTGAAGACTATGCGCTCGGCTTGAACATTTCGCGTCACTATCAAATCGGACGCGTGTACACGCCGGTTTACCTGTGTCGCCGTTGGGACGATAACAGCGATGCCGCCCTTGATGTTGAGAAGATGAACCGCAACAACTTGTACAAGGATCGCATTCGCACGTGGGAGTTGCAGGCGCGTATCGCGTTAAACAAGCAATAAGTTGACATTGTCATGTGATGATGTCACGAGTCATGAAACCTCGTTTGGAGCGCAACAGCGTTACAAACGAGGCTTTTACATTATTGACCTCCGGTCGAGGTCGGTGCGATAACCAGTATGATGGTTGCGGATTACAGCAATTCGACCTGTTAACTCAAGTGTTGAGTGCCGCGAGAGCCTCTCGCCGGTCAAGGGCTGTTTGATCAACCCTGCAAGGCACTACGGTCACATAACCGAGGTCGTTCCAATAAATGTCCGTGTCGTGGTCGTCGGGGTCTGCCACACGGTACTCGCCCGTCATCCAATAAACCGTGTTCCCGTGTGCGTCGAGGGTGGGCGTGAATTCACGATGCCAGCGTCCGGTGTCGGTCTTCGTGACACGCATTCCGCAGCCTCCGCCCATGGGAATATTGACGTTCAGACAAATATCCGGTTCGATGGGTTGTTCAAGAGCGTGAGTGATAACTCGCTTGATCCACGGTCGGCACGTGTCCATGTCGGCATCGCGACTGTGGTCACCGTAACTGAAGGCGATAGACCTCACGTGGTGTGCTGCGCCTTCAAAGGCGACACCCATCGTTCCGCTATACAGAGTGTTCGCTCCGTTGTTATATCCGTGGTTGATGCCGGCGAGCAGTAATGTGGGCTGTCGGTCAAGTAACCGGGTGATAGCGAGTTTTGCACAGTCGGCAGGTGTGCCGTTTACCGTCATCACCCGGTAGCCGGGCATGTCACTGACAACTTGTACCCTCAATGGCACGTTGATGGTGATGGAACTTGATGCTCCGCTGCGATGGCTGTCGGGCGCGACTACAACGACATCGGCATTAAACTCTCGTGCCACGCTTGTCAGTACCTCAAGCCCTCTCCAGCCGAGCCCGTCATCGTTACTCAGTAAAAACAGTGGTCGCATCGGTGAATTATCGCTTGCGGTCGCGTACGCTGCGCGTGGCTGCCGATTTGGTTCCTGTCGTCTTTGCTTTGCGTTGTTTGATTTTGGGCTTCTTGCCATTGTTGCTCTTTGCTCCGCGCTTGGTGCTCCGCACAGTTTGTTCTTTCTTTTTCTTTGCCGGAGCAGCGGTTTCTCCCTCGCCGTCCTCGCCCTCGGCATTCTCGCTATCCTCGTCGAGGTCAGCCTTGGCCTGTTCACGAGCGAGCAACTCCTCACGATCGGGCACCCACAGGTCGTTGTTGAAAGCGTGCAAACGGTTCTCAATGCTGTCTTGGGCATGCTTGAGATCGTCCTCGTCGGGGTGAAGTTGCATCAACGTGAGGTTGCGCATATTCTTGGTCTTATAGATTTCGCCTGTGTAGAGTCCCAACTTGAAGAAGTCGTCAAGGTTATAGCGAGGTAGGTTGTTGTCATCGTCGGTGAAGACATACTGCTGAGCCAAGTAGGGACGAATATCGTTGAGTTTAACCCAGAACATCGGGTAACGCAATGCCTCACCGCCGTAGTCATCGGTGCGGTGTGCAACGGGGCAAATAGCATCAACTGTGGTGCGCATCTTGTTGGAACGGCGGTCAAATTCCCACCGCTCGATGATATAATAGGATAGCACTTCGTTGCCGGGAATGTCCGCGTCCTCTATGCTGTAGCGACGGTTTTTCTCGGTGCTGCCTTTAGCCTCGGTGTACATGATGTGTTGGTTGTCGAGCATGTCGCCCACGTTTATCTCAAACTCGGGCGTGAACATCTCGCGACCGTCGAGAAACTCGTAGGCCTTGATCTTGCCGTCGGCTACAAGGCGCATAATGATGAAGAACAGGTTTTGTCCGTCGGCATTGGGCATCTCGGGATAATATAATGCCGGGTTGCGTCCCACGGTCAAGTCAAGTTGTCGGTAGATGACCTTATACCAATCAAGATCGGCATCGCTCACCTCCCTAACCTCAAAGAAAGCCTGTTGGCGATCGGTAATCACCACGCCGGCATCTTCTTTTTTCTTGCTGTCATCAGCACTGCGCTTGGTCACTTGCGCCATTGCGCTCGTTGCGGTGGCAACCAATGCTGCTAACATCATTATCTTTATAGCGTTCATTGTCGTGATAATGTATAATTGTCAGTTGATAATAATCTCCATGCTGGTGGGCAAGTCGCGAGTTATGCCGTCGGGACCCTTAGCCTGCACGTGGTTGATATAGATGCGTTTGCCTCGTTGCAGTTGTTTGATGGCACTCACTTGCCGTTCGCTGAATTTGTTACCTGCCGAGCGTTCGACAAGCGCGTTACCCATTTGGTCAAAGCGAACCATCTCGAAGCCCAAGACTTGATACTCGATATTGAGAATTCCGTCATCAATAGAGGCTCCGATGCCACCGGCACCGAGCAGTAATGCCTTGCTGAAGCCGCGTCCTCCCTTGTACAGATTGGGCTGTCCCTTGTCGTCCTTGTAGGCGATGTAGGGGGTGGGATCGGGTAACTTGCGCACTTTGAAAGTCGTTGAGCCTACACTGGTGCGCTGTCCGTCCATCTCGGCTGTGACGGTAACGACACACTCCGCACCCACTTGAGTGGGGTGAGCCACCCAGCCGTTGCCTGAGCGAGTGAGCGAGCCGTTGGTCATTGATGCGCTAATCGAGCCCTCGGGTACTCCGGGTACAGCAATGGAGATGGGGTTGGCAATGCCTGCGTACAAGACATTCATCATTGTTGCGCTCACTGTGGCGAGTGGGTCAATTACGGTGTAACTCGACTTGAAATCGCGGCGCGTGGTGGTACCGTCGCGTCCCAACACCTCGATGTATCCGCTGTAATCGTAGTTGCCTGCCTTAGATGTGCCCACCTCGTAGAGTCCCTTGTCGTTATTCAGGCGCGAACCGCCGATGTAGACGATGGGGCGCTGTGTGGTATCGACGGCTGCAAGCACGATGTTTGCACTGTACTTGGTGCCTCTCATCACGATGCGGGATTGTGGCACGACGAAAGCGTTGACAAGGTTGACGCGCAAGTCACCCATGTCGACATTGTCAATAATTTGGTTGAGCACTTCGCCCTCGGCATATCGCACGTCATTTTGTAACTTGCTCAGCAACGTGACGGCTGCGATAGCGGGCATATTCTCGAACATGGTTTCTTCCCACTTCTTGTTATTGCCTTCGCCTCCGGCCTCGCTACTGATGGTTGTCGACAAGGCTCCCTCAATGTTGGCGCGCTTGGCATTATCGCTGATGAATGAGGTGATGTAACTGCGGTATCGGTCGATGCGCATTCTCAACACCTGCCCCTTGCCGCCACGAGCATCAAGCATGACCTGTGACGACGCGTCAAGGTTGTCCTTGTTGACGATATTGTGGTGATCGGCACCCTTGCCGTCAGCGAGGGTGACTATCATTGTCTTGAGCGAGTCGATATAGTTGAACAACGAGTCGCTGTGAGCCCTTACCTCGCTCGCCTTGTCAAGCCACGGCTTGGCTTTCTCGGGATTTTTCTTGTTGAATTCCTCGAGTTGGCTGAGCAGCGTCATGTTGCGCGCGGTGAGAGTGCGCCCGGTGCGCGACAAGCCGTCCTCAACCTGGCTGAAGCCGTTGAGCACGTCCGACGACACGTTGAGCGCCAACATTGCCGTGAGGACGATATACATCATGTTAATCATCCTCTGGCGCGCCGACATGCGCCCGATTGACTGGTTTTTACCTGCTGCCATATCGTGTTATTGCGGCGTTTGTCACGCCTCGTTGTCGGTGTCGTTAGTTGTCAAGCCGTCCATGCCGGCAGGCATACCGGTACCCATAGGACGAGCCATATTCATTGTCATTGCTTTTATCATGCGCTCGTACACGCTGTTGAGTTGTTTCATGTAGCGTGCCATCTTCTCGGTCTCGTCGCAGTAGTGTGCACTCTCGGCTGCCGATTTCTCGTACATGTCGCGAATGTCTTTCAAGCCACGATTGACACGATCGATGCTGTCGAGTTGCGAACTGATGCTCTTGAGTTGTATCTCATAGATAGTGTTCAATCCGCTGATATTGCGATTGAGTGCCGTCATCTGCTCGACGTATCCTGTCGAACTCTCGGTGATGGTGGTGCTGTTGTCGGTGATGGCACGATAACTGCCCAGCAATGTCTCGCTCACCTCGTTAAGCGCGGTTGTCGTCGCCGCGAGGCGTTGCATCTGGTCGCTGATGGTTGCCATTTGGTTCAAATACTGTTGTGTGGCATCGGTGAGTTCTGCCATACGCGCCAACTGGTCGCTGGCGGCAGCCATCTTGGCAATGCTCTCACTCAACGACTGCGTGTCCTCGGGGCTGAGGTCGATGCCGGCAGGTATGCCCGCTGCGGCGCGAGCCTGCTCACCGCTAACGGTGACATTGACAGTGCCGCCACCGTCACCGCCGGCCGCGCCGTTTCCGCCACCACCGCCGATGATGATGCCACCACCGCCACCGCCGCCGTCAAATTCGGGACGATCTTCCTCGTCGTGTGAGGCAAGCACGGGGAATACTTCTTCCCAATGGTATTGTTGCTCGGGACGATCGAATGCCGAGAGGAGGAACATCAGCACCTCGGTACCCATGCCGATTGACAATAGCGTATTACCGCCCGGCAAGTGCAAGATTTTGAACAGTGCGCCCCAGATAACCACTGCGGCACCAATACTGTAGGCTACGTTGAAAAACCGTTGTCCGCTCTCGCCCGAGAGAAATTTCTCAACTATATTTTTATATCGTCTTATTCTGCCCATCGTTGTAGGTCATTAGTGTAATGGAACGTGTTTATTTCTTGCGCTTCGCCTTGCCGAAGCCGACTTTGGTACGCACACAGCGGAAACCGATGTAACTGCGTTGTTCGTTTTGGTACTCCCACATGCGAATATCACCGCGAATGTTGTGTGCCACATCTTTCCACGAGCCGCCACGCACGATTTTTCGTGACATTTTGTACGGATCCTCTTGGGCGACCCAGTAACGGTACTCCGGGTTGAGGTCGCTCGTCATGCGGTCGATACTCTCGGTATAGGCTGTGCTTGTCCATTCGCTCACGTTACCCGCCATGTCGTACAACCCGAAGTCGTTGGGTTGGTAAGTACCGACGGGCGATGTGATAATGTTACCGTCTTTCACGTAGTTGCCCTCCTGTGGCTTGAAGTTAGCGTAGAAACAGCCCTCCTCGCCGGTCAGTGGCAGGTCGCCTTCCCACGGATACTTGTTGGCGTTGATGCCGGCACGGGCGGCAAACTCCCACTCAGCCTCGGTGGGCAAGCGGTAAGGCTCAATATAGACATTTTCCTTGCCGAGCGACTTCTTCAAGAACTCGGTGCGCCATACGCAGAATGCGTTTGCCTGTTCCCAACTGACACCGACAACGGGGTGATTGTTGTAGTTGCCGTTGGCAAAGTACATGCGCACATACGGCTCGTTGTAGGCATTGTCAAAGTCGTTAATCCAACACGTTGTGTCGGGGTAGATGTTGACAATGTAGGTGTTGACGAAGTCGTAGTCGTTTTGCAGCCTGCGAGTGATCGTTTGACGCACGATGCGTCCCTCGTCGTCAACGTAGGCAGTGTCCTTACTTATCATCGGTGCTGTGAGGTCTTGCTCGTGGTCGGTGTTGTAGTCGCGTCGCATCACGTCGCTATGTTGCAGGGCATCAATGCGGTTGCGCCGCTTAGCCGCCTCGGTGAGGTTATACACCTCGTAACGATAGTTGAGTTGGGTGGGATCCAACTCCTTCTTGCCCGTGATGAGGTTGACTCGGTAAACACTCTCAATGGCGCGCTCCTCGTCCTCGCTCGGGTTTTTCCAAGGAATAGCCTTGTTCCAATTGAGGTGTGGGGTGACGGGGTTGCCGTCGCGATCTTCCTCAATCTTGAAGTCCTCGTTTCCACCGTAAGCCGGGTCGGCGAGACGCTCGCGAATTATACTGTCGCGTACCCAGTAGACGAACTGCTTGTATTTGGAGTTGGTAATCTCGGTCTCGTCCATCCAGAATGCCTCAACACTCACGCCGTGGGCTGTGCTGTCAACACCCCACACGCTATCGCGTTGCGCCGGACCCTCGCGCATCGAACCGCAGTCAATAAGCACCATGCCATAGGGTGTAGGCTCACTATAGGAACTAACGCCAACACCGGTCACTTCGCCACCCGACGCGCTGTTGCTTCGTAAGGCACCGCACGAGCTGGTCACCAAGATGGTCACGGCTATTGCCACTATCGGAATTAATTGTTGTTTCATCAGTCTATACAGTATTGTTGTCTGATATTATATATTTTCTCGAACGGTCATCGCGCTGTCGCTACATGATGCGGATACTGCGGTGACTGTTGCGGTTTTTCTCGCCCAAGTCGAGTTTCACGTTATAACTCACGAACACCTCGTGGCTGCCGTGGGTGGCACGGCTGATGGCTGAGGTAGGGTAGTCGTAGGCGTAGCCGAAAGTGAAATTCTTGTAATCGGCTCCCACCATGATTGACACAGCATCGTTGTAGCGATAACCCACACCGGCACTGAGAAACTTTTTGTAGCGCACTCTGAAGGTTGCCGTTGCCGTCCAAACATTGAAGTCCGAACCCACCAACACCGAGGGTTGTAATTCAAATAACGTGTTTTTAATCGGAATATTGCTGCCGGCAAGGAAATAATACAATCGTCCGGCATTGAACTCATACAAGTGTTCTTCATCGCCCTCGGTCTTGAGCGTTACGCTGGGAGCATTGATGTGGGTGCTGCTGAAGCCTGCCCAAAACCACTTGTGTTCGAACATCACACCCGCGCTGATGTCGAATGCCGTGCCGTTTACGTCGGTGGACGGTATAGCATCGTCATCGCCGGTGTGGGCATCATCGCCCTCGGGAATAAATCGGCGACTGCCCTTGAATGTCTCGGTTAAGATGCCGGGCTGTATGCCTACACTGAGCGTGCCGCCGAAAATCTTTTTCTTCCACGATAATTGTGCGCCAGCTTGGATGCTGCTATACAAGCCCATCGACTCTTGTTGCAGTCTCACGCCCACGCCCCAACGGCGGTTCAATAACTTGAAAGGCATGTCGGCGAGTGCCATGAATGTCATTGGAGCATGTTTGATGCCTATCCATTGTAAGCGACTGCCGGCGGTGATGTGTATGAAATCGGTGCGCCCGGTTGCCGCTGCGTTATAATAGGCGGGCACTGTCCAATATTGCGACAACGAAGCGTCTACTTGTGCGTGTGCCGTGGCACAACACAACACAGCGATGACCGCCGCCACGACTGCACTATAAGACCTTATGTCCAACAAACGTTTCATTAATCGGCAATTTCTTGAGCGGTCAACGATGCTCACTCAAAATAGAATGTTAAAACCACCATACTGTTTTGCACCTTGTCAAGACTCTCGGTGAAGCGCATCATCTCGGGATTGTCTTCAAGGTCCGGACGGCTCTTGGTAAGAATGTTTTTCAGTCCGAAACAAAATTTCACTTCGGGACATAACTTGAAGAACGGCAAGTAAAAGTCGCAACCCATACCGAGGGTGAGCATGACATCGGAGCGCGACAACTTGAGTTGCTCGGAACGCTCCTTTCCCACGCTGAATAGTCCCATCGCACCGGCGACAAAGTAGGGTCGCATGTTGCGATAACGCAGTGCGCTGATTTTCAAGTCTACGGGCAGGACAACATAGGTGTTCTTGATATTTTGACTTTGAATTACATGGCTCGGCTCAAGCGCATCGACGGGTGCAAGTTGATTGCGGAACTTCACTACCTTGTTGCCGAAGTACATGCCGGGCGAAAAGCGCAGATTGAAGTGCTTGCCCAAGCGATAATCGGCAAGTACATTGACGCAAAAGCCGGGTGAGTGATTGGGAATTTCGGCCATCCATTGCTCGCCGTCCTCGGTGATGAAAGCGTTATTGGTCAGGTGTAAATCCTGGAAATTCATGCCGACACTGAAGCCGAAGTGAATACGCTTGTTGTCGGCGTACTGCCGGTTGAGCAAGCGGTCGTTGTCCTGAGCCACGGCAACGATTGCCACCATGGCGACGCATAACGCAACAATATGTCGTGTGAGTCGTCTCATCATGTTAACTAAACGCACTCACACGGCATTTATTGTACATCGGTCGGCTTGCCACGCTTAACACTGTTGCCGAAACCAAGCGATGTGCGATATTTAACAACCGTTCGTCTGCTGACGTCGAACCCTTGTTCGTTGAGCATCTTAGCCAAGGTTGCATCGGATAACGGATTGTGAGGGTCTTCACTTTCGATGAGTTTCTTCAGTGCGATTTTCACGTTGTTAGTGCCGTTGCCGAAGAAGATGCGCATTGACTTGATGCCGTAGGGTGTGTCAACATATTGACCTTTGGTAGCACGGGAAACTGTGCTGGTGTCCACTCCGATAGCGTCGGCAATGTCCTGCAACACCAGTGGGTGTAGGTCACCCTCGTTGCCGCTTAATAAATATTCCCTCTGGTGTTTGACAATATAACCGATGACGTTCATCAGTGTTTGTTGGCGCATCTTGAGCATCTCAATGTAAAAGGTCGCATCGTTAAACTTGCGCCTTATTTCTTCGATTTGAGATTTTGTGCCGGTTACGACGTGTTGTGCGCTCGCCGCTTCGCGATAGGACTGTGATACTTGCAACTCGGGGTAACGGTTGTTAACCTCGGCGGTAATGATGCCGTCGTCCTCAACGTGTATGATGAATTGGGGAACAATGTCATCACTGTGGTCGGTGTCCTCGGTGAACATTCCGCGCACCGGCACTCGCCGCAACTTGCCGAGCACGTCGCGTGTGACTTGGCGTACAGCAGTCTCGTTGCTGTGTACAGCCTCGGCAATTTTGTCGTATTTATCGTTGAGCAAGAGGTCAAAGTGATCGGCTACAATATCGTAGACTATGTCGGTATCGGGTGTCCTCGGCAGGCGTTCAAGTTGCAACAACAAGCAATCTTGCAGGTCAACGGCAGCGATGCCGGCGGGCTCAAAGCGGTTGCGTATCAAATTAACCATGTCGCCCACTTCGCGCTCGCTCACATCAATATCATCGCTCAAGTCGTGGGTGATGCGTGTCACGTTGTCGCGCAGGAAACCGTGACTGTCAAGACAACCGAAGACGTAGCGCAAGATCTTTTCTTGCTTGTCGGTCAACTTGAAGCCTGCGAGTTGTTCCTCAAGAAACTCAATCAAGGATTGTTGTTGTGTGACCGGAGTTTGGAGACCCTCGGAGCGTGCTCGGTTGGAGTGTAGGTAACGTGATTCGCCGGGGTTGTCGTCATCATCCCAGTAGTCGTTGTCCTGCATCTGCTCACTCGAGTCGCTAAATTCCCTTCCGTCCTCGGTGAGTTCACTGTCGGCAACCGCAACCTCGAGGGCGGGATTGTCCTCGATATTGTGTCGCACGTCTTGTTCCATTTCAATGGGGTTGAATTGCAACAGTCGGCTTTGGGTGATTTGTATCTTGTGAATGCGCCGTTGTACCTGTTCCTGACGCTGTTGCTCCTTTTGGACGTGAGTTTGAGATGTGACTTGTGGTGACATAACCTTATTGTTTAAGTGCGTTCACGGCAACGGCAATGCGTTTCACCGCTTCTCTCAAGTTGTCATCGCTCGTGGCATAACTTAATCGCAAGTATCCCGGTGCTCCGAACGCCGAGCCTGCCACGGTGGCAACATGAGCCTCGCGAAGCAAGTACATGGCGAGGTCGTTGTCGTCGGCTATCACGCTGCCTGAGGGCGTTGTGAGTCCGAGCAGAGCGGTGACACGCGGGAAGACGTAGAACGCTCCGTCCGGTGTGAGCAGTTGCAGTTGCGGCACTTGCTCTTGCAGCAACGACACGACAAGGTCGCGGCGACGTTCAAAGGCTTGTCTCATTTGCTCGACGCAGTCCTGCGACGAACGGTAGGCTGCTTCGGCGGCTTTTTGTGCAATTGATGACACTCCGCTCGTGTATTGACCCTGCAACTTGCTCACGGCACGCGCGAGCCACAACGGTCCCGCCATGTAACCGATGCGCCAACCTGTCATGGCGTAAGCCTTGGATACACCGTTGATGACAATCACGCGGTCGCTGATGCTGTGGAATTGCCCGATAGACTCGTGGTGACCGACGTAGTTGATGTGCTCGTAGATTTCATCACTAAGTATCATCACGTTGGGGTGACGTTCGAGAACGTCGGCCAACGCTGCCAACTCGTCGCGTGTATACACCGCGCCGGTGGGATTGCTCGGTGAACACAACATTAACAATCGGGTGCGAGCGGTGATGGCGGCTTCCAACTGTGATGCCGTTATCTTGAAGCCCTGTTCGAGCGGTGCCTCAATGGTAACCGGTTTGCCTCCGGCAAGTATCACCATTTGTACATAACTCACCCATGCCGGCATGGGAATGACAACCTCATCGCCGGGATTGACAACGCTCATCACCACGTTGCATAACTCGTGCTTGGCACCGTTGCCCACTACGATTTGCGACACATCGTAGTGCAGTTCGTTTTCTCTCGCCAATTTGTCTGCTATAGCCTCGCGCAGCGACAGATAGCCGGGCACCGCGGTGTAGAATGTACAGTCGGTGTCAATCGCGTCCTTAGCGGCTTGTTTGATGTGTTGGGGCGTAGCAAAGTCGGGCTCGCCAACCGACAAATTCACGACATCAATGCCCTGTGCCTTCAACTCGCTGCTCATTTGGCTCATCGCTAATGTCGCGCTCGGCGCGAGGGCTTGTATTCTATCGGATATATGTTCCATGTGTTCAATCGTTGATAGGTTGACAACTCTTGCTTAAAATTCTTACCAAATATTCGGGGTGTCGCATGACACGCTCGGCTGCCGTGGCGATATTGTGTTGTGCGACCTCGGGCTGCAAACACTCGTCAAGTGACATTGAGTCCGGGTTGATACATTCAACCATGTCGAACGGTCGCTCCTCCGACACCTCGCGGTAGCTGACCTGACCGGCAAGCAAAATCACAGGTATCACTCTTGCCACACCGGCAAGCTTTGTTCGACGGGCAACGATGTAGGGCAATTTCCCCATCATCGTTTGGCGGTCGGCACAGCCCTCACCGGTGAAGACGCACAACGCGTCTTTAATCACATTTGACCAATCGGTCAAGTCAAGCAATAACTCGGCTCCTGAGGTGAGTTGGGCGAGACAGTATGCAGTCAAGGCAAATCCCATTCCGCCTGCGGCACCGGCACCGGCGCGGTCACTGCAGTCGCGTCCGAGCCGTGCTGCCGTGCGCCGTGCAAAGTGTAATGCCCGTTGTTCCAGTATCTCGACCTCGGCGGTCGTGGCTCCTTTTTGGGCGGCAAACACCCGTGCGGCACCATACGTGCCACACAACGGGGCTGTGACATCGCTCGCCGCAACAAACTCCACGTCGTGATTATTCAAAATGAAATCATCTAAGTTGATGCGCTCATCGGTCACTTGCACGCCCATTGCAGTGAGCATACCTATGCCGTTGTCGCACGTCGCGCTTCCGCCAAGCCCGACCACCACGCGCCGTGCACCGGCATTGATGGCGTGGACAATCAATTCGCCCACTCCCATTGATGTAGCCGACATGATGTCACGCTCACAGGCACCTACAAGAGTCAAGCCACAAGCTCGCGCACTCTCGATGTATGCCGTGTTGCCCGCGCGCAGGTACTCCGCTTCAATCAAGCGCATGAGAGGGTCGTGCACCGACACCGTGATGCGCTCGCCACCTGTCAGCGGCATCACGGCATCAAGAAACCCGTCACCGCCATCACTCATGGACATGGTGGTGACGTTGTCATAGCCGATGCGTTCGATGCCGACTTTTACAGCCTCATTTGCTTCTGCCGAACTCAAACAACCTTTAAATGAGTTCATTGCCACTACCACTTTGTTGTGTGTCATCTGTTTCCTGTCCTTATTTTACACAAAAGGCGACACTGTCACCTTGCACCCAACGGTTCTCTATTTGCAGTCGTTATCTTAATCTTAATCTTAATAATGGTAGATTAGGGTGGCACCATCGGCGGTGACAGTGAGCGTTGCTGTCGCGCCCTCTATCATCGGTCTGTTCCAATTTTCATCGTGGCTTGCCGGGAAGTCGTAGCACACGGGTATGTCGGGGTATTCGGCGAGATACTCCTGCAGCATCTGTTCCATTGACGAGTATCCGTCTCTCAAATCGTAGTCGGTGAAACGTCCTACGATGATGCCGCGAGTGCGTTCAAACACACCCTTTACTTTCAGTTGTGTGAGCATACTTGCCACGCGAGGAATGCTCTCGCCTACATCTTCAAAGAACAATATCAAGTCCTTGTCGGCAATATTGTCCCGATCAAGAAAATCGAAATCGCGGCTGCCGGCTATGTTGCTGAATACCGACATATTACCACCCACCACAATGCCTGTTGCTGTGCCGGCGCGATTAAATTGGTGAGCCGGCACGGTGTACACCGGTCGTTTGCCGGTCAACACGTCGCGCAGTAACAGGTTCAAACTGTCGGTGGCGCTGTGCCGTCCCATATAACCGCACATGTTGCCGTGTATGCTCATGCGCCCTGCGCACACGAGCGCGCTGTGCATGGCGGTGATGTCGCTATAACCCACAATCCACTTGTTGCAGCGTGCCAAACGCTCGCGAGTGAGTGTCGGCAACAGCATGGCAGAGCCATAGCCACCGCGAGTCGATATAATGGCTTTAACCTCAGGGTCATCAAGAGCCTCAAGCAAGTCGGCTACGCGTTCGTCGACAGTCCCGGCATAGGTGTGATGGCGCGTGTAGATGTGCTTCCCGTATTTGACCTTGAAGCCCCATTGCTCCAGCACCTTACCGGCTCGCTCGGCAACACTGTCGCCCGGTGTGCCGGCGAGCGACAGAATGGCAACTGTATCTCCCGGCTTGAGTGCTGCCGGTGCCACACACTGTGCCGTGACACCGAGGGAGACAAGGGCTATCGCCAATAATGTGATTAGTCTGCCCATGATGCCACGACTTTTGAGGCACGCTCGGCATCGAGAACGCCAAGTTTAATACCGACTTTGACAAAGGCTTTGATGGCGCGGTCGAGGTGCTCGCGACTGTGACCGGCACTCAACTGAACGCGAATGCGAGCCTCGCCCTTGGGCACCACCGGATAGTAGAAGCCCGTGACAAACACGCCCTCGTCCTGCATCGCGGCGGCAAACTCCTGACTCAAACGAGCATCATATAACATCACAGCGCAAATCGCACTTTGGGTCGGCTTGATGTCAAACCCGACTTCCAACATTCGATTGCGGAAGTATAGCACGTTGTCCATCAGGCGGTCGTGCAATTCATCACTCTCATCAAGCATCTTAAACATCTCGATAGAGGCTCCCACGATACCGGGTGCTATACTGTTGCTGAACAGGTAGGGACGGGAGCGCTGACGCAACATGTCGATTATTTCTTTGCGACCGGTTGTAAATCCGCCCATTGCACCGCCGAAGGCCTTGCCTAAGGTGCCGGTGAAAATGTCAATGCGACCGTATAAGTCGAATTGCTCGGCGACACCGCGACCGTGGGCTCCCACGACACCGGCGCTGTGACTCTCATCGACCATCACCAGTGCATCGTACTTTTCGGCAAGATTACAAATTTCGTCCATCTTGGCTACATTGCCGTCCATCGAGAAAACGCCGTCGGTGGCGATGATGCGGAAGCGTTGTGTTTGAGCCTCTTGCAAGCACTTTTCCAATTCAGCCATGTCGCTGTTGGCATAGCGGTAACGTTTTGCCTTACACAGGCGCACACCGTCAATGATAGACGCGTGATTTAGCGCATCGCTGATAATGGCATCATCGGGACCGAGCAGGGCTTCGAACAGTCCGCCATTGGCATCGAAACATGAGCCGTACAGAATGGCGTCCTCGGTGTGGAAAAAGCGCGTTATTGCCCTCTCCAACTGTTTGTGCATATCCTGCGTGCCACAAATGAAGCGCACACTACTCATGCCGTAGCCGTGGTCGTGCATGGCTCGTGTTGCAGCCTCGGCGAGGCGACTGTTGTCGCTCAATCCCAAGTAGTTGTTGGCACAAAAGTTGAGAACTTCGCCTTGAACACCGTCAACGGTGATTGCGGCTGCTTGAGGTGATGTAATGAGACGCTCGCGCTTATATAAGCCGGCATCTTCTATGCCTTGCAATTCGCCCGCAAGGTAGGCTTGGAATTTACCGTACATATTGAGAGTCTTTTAGTTTTTGCAAAGATACTAAATCTAAATTGCCTTTGCAAATTAAATTCACGCCATTGAAAGTGCTCTTTCAGTGGCGTGAATTTAATTTGTTTACATTGACTTTTTTGTTGTCATTTGACCTTGGTCAACGGTTTGAGCCCCTTGAGATCGGTGTCGCTCGCCTCCATGATGCTGATGGCATAGCCTCCACCCGGTGCCGCTGTCAAACGCAACGCGCTCTTCGATGTCACGATACCTCGCCTGATAATATAAGCGTGCGGATTAGTGAGATAGTGAGCATCGGCTGCGTCGGCATACACTGTGGCAATATATTTTTTGCCGGTGTCGAGGAAGTCAAGCGCCACGGTTGAACTGTGACCGTGCTCGCTTGCCGTGCAACCGACGAACCAATTACCGGTTCCCTTGGCCTTGCGAGCGGCAACGATGTACCTGCCCGGCTCGGCTTCAAGATAACGCGAGTCGTCCCAATCGACCGCGACATCCTTGATGAATTGGAACGCGTCCATGTGGCGTTCATAGTTTTCAATCATGTCAGCCGCCATCTGCAGCGGGCTATACATTGTCACGTACAGTGCCAGTTGCCGGGCGATGGTGGAGTTGCAGTGATTGTGATTGTTGGGATTGTTGCGGCTCATGTCCATCTCGAAGACACCGGGCGTGTAGTCCATGGGACCGCCCTGCAAGCGAGTGAACGGCAATATGGTCGTGTGGAACGGTTTGCTGCCGGCTGTCGCTTCGTACTCGGTGCCGCGTGCCGCCTCGTTGCCAATCAAGTTGGGATAGGTGCGACACAATCCGGTGGGGCGCACCGCCTCATGAGCATTGACCATGATGTGGTGCTTTGCCGCCTCGGTCACGCAGTACAGGTAGTGGTTGTTGAGCCATTGACCGTAATGGTACTCGCCACGAGGAATGATGTTTCCCACATAACCACTCTTGACGGCGTTATAACCGTAACGATCCATCAAGTCGTAGGCATCATGCAGGTGCCGCTCGTAGTTGCGCACCGATGCCGATGCCTCATGGTGCATCATCAAGCGGACACCCTTGGAATGGGCATAGTCGTTAAGCGCCTTGATGTCAAAGTCGGGGTACGGGGTTATGAAATCGAACACATAGTCCTTGGAATTGCCGAACCAATCTTCCCAACCTACGTTCCACCCCTCAACGAGCACTTGATCAAAACCGTGTTCGGCGGCAAAGTCGATATAGCGACGTACATTCTCGTTGGTCGCCCCAT
Organism: uncultured Porphyromonadaceae bacterium; assembly: GCA_937901905.1. Taxonomy (GTDB): domain Bacteria; phylum Bacteroidota; class Bacteroidia; order Bacteroidales; family Muribaculaceae; genus Sodaliphilus. Next base: position 87,939 of record CALDIF010000009.1, read on the forward strand.
GCAATCGGTGTGGCTTGACTTTGGTGTAGTCGAGGTTGTCCAGTTGTACCGACGGTAAATCGAACGTATAAGACCATTGACTCTTACCCGTGATCATCTCCCACCACACGCCGACATATTTAACCGGCTTTATCCATGATGTATCGGTGTACTTGCACGGCTCGTTGAGATTGAGAATAAGGTTGGAGGCGAGAATGTCGCGTGCATCGTCACTGACCATGATTGTGCGCCACGGTGACACGCACGGGGCTTGCAGGTAGCCTTTGTCGCCCTTGGCATCGGGTGTGAGCCATGACTCGAAAACGAGGTTGCGGTCATCAAGATTAAGGTGCATACATGAGTAATTGACAAGAGCCGCCTCGTGTAGGTTGATGTAGATGCCGTCGTCGGTCTTGAGTTGCAATGAAGTTTGTACACCGGTGGGCGAGAATAGGGTTTGTGAGGCATTGGGACACACTGCGGCATCGTGTAACGAGGCGATTTCGGTTAAGCGGCTCTCGGTGTAGTCATACTCTTGTGTGTCGTAGTCCCCCGGTATCCACCATGCTATATGGTTTCCGGTCATGGCGAATTGGGTGCGTTCCTCCTTGATGACAATGTAGTTGAGATTGCGTGACAAGGGAAATTCATATCTGAACCCCACGCCGTCGTCATACACCCTAAATCGAATGTTCAAGCCACGGTCATTACCGGCTTGTGACAACTTGACGAGCATTTCGTTATACCGATTGCGAATGGTGCGAGTCTCGCCCCACACCGGTTCCCATGTCTCATCGAAAGTTGAGGTGTCACTGCTTATTAGGGTAAATCCGTCCATCAAGTCGGGAGCGTTTTTCAACTCCAATCCCAATCGGCTTGTTTTAATAACCTCAGTTCCCTTGTAGTCAACTCGGTAGGTGGGAACACCGGCATCATTGAGCAGGAACTCCACGCTAACCTTGCCGGTGGGCGACGTGACAGATAGGGCACTCGCTGCGGGAGAGGCGAGTAGTGTGGCACTTGCCACAAGTAGCATGTTAATCAGTTTCATGTGTCGCTATTTTTTTCAATCGATTGTGAGATTAATCGGACAATTTCTCTCGAGCAACCGCTGTTTTGATGATATAGTTGTTGCGTAAGTCGTTCCAACGATAATACGGTCCGGTGACCGGTGTCACCGGCAGTGTCGCTTCATGCTCGTTAAACAACACCTTAACGAGTACATCGTCGGCGTTCACTGCGCCTGTTGTGCCCACCGGGCGGTAGAGCACCATTTGAATGTTGCAAGCCTTGGGAATGATATTATAATTTTGCCAATGCTCGTGCAGGGTCGACAAGTTGTCGGTGGAGTAGTTCACGCTGTCGATTTCCATCAAGCAAGCGAGAGGCAACACACATGTTTCGTGACCGTAACGTAACGAGGCTCCGCGCTCACCCGTAGCGATGGCAGTGTCGCACTTGTCAATCATGTCTTTGAGCAAATCACCCTCAATATACGGCAGGCGATTGCCGTTACTCACGGCATTAGACCAGTGAATGTACCACCAGATATTTTGCAGACGCCACAATTCGAAAATTTCATCATCGGTAAACAAGTGGAACAACGACAAGTTGTCGTAGCACTTATTGCTCTGCAAAATGCCGGCTATATTGAAAATTTGGCGCATCAACTTCCCCGGATTAATGTGTTCCAATGCCTGCTCGAGCATGTCATCGCGCACTATTTGCCTAACGAAGCGACTCGCGTCAATCGTCTCATTGAGACTGTCGCTGATAACGTCCATTTGTTTGCGTATGGGGTTGGCGAGGGTGTCAATCCCGTACCCCCACCCCATGTAGTACATGTCGTGATAACTGGCATCGGTGGTGATGTGTATCTGCGGGTTGAGTCGTGAAAGTGTTGTTGTCGCGTTTTGCATCGACAAGATGCATCTTATCCATGTTGTCGAGCGTGCGTCAACCTGTGCCTCTCCGCCCAACACTTCAGGAAAGTTTTTCAACATTCGTCGTGCGATGCCACGATGTTGTTCGGCACCTACATCGGTGAGGTCTCCGTAACGATCTCGGGCATCATCGGCAAGTCGTGTGATGAGGCGGTGCAATCGTTCGCCCTCAAAAGTCAGTTGATTGTGGGCTGCGAGCCCGTCAAGCGTGCGTAGTGCGCCCTCCATGTCCTTGTCACCGGTCAAGTAGCGACTGCCGTGTCGTCCGTAGTGAGCGATGTAGAACGGTTCGTAGCCGGCCGGTGACGGTGTCAACCGTGGAGCCTCAATCTCGGTGCCGATTGGGTAAGCATAGTGGTTGCTGCCCGCCCGACGCGGGTTGGCAAGTATTTCCTCTTGAGGACTTGTGCCGTGAGACGGAATGACACTTGCAATTATCAGCAGTGAGAATATAATTCGTTTCATATCAGGTGATATTATGTGTTTGGTTCGTCAGTAGTGAAAAAAGCTTGGTGTTAAGCGTTAAAGGCGTGGCGAATTGCCTCGCGCAATGCAATCGCGTCGGCATCACCTCGCTTGAGTGTGCTCAACACAGCCTTGATGTAGCCGTCCTTGCCGTTTAATCCGAGCATACCGGCAATGTTACAGTTGTTAATCATTTGTTTGTCGTTGAAAACCCGCAGTATGCCGGCATAATCGTTGTCGCGTACCAACGCGTGAAACTCCCTGCATAATGCCTCGTAGGTCGAGCGTGGTGCGATCTCGTTAATCAAGTCGAGCATGTGATCTTCAAGAGCACCTATATTGCGAAATTTCATGTCTATGCGCTTGGCAACATCGTTTTTCACCGTGTGGCGCAAGTGCTCCAGAGCCTGTGCGCGCAGTTGGCTGCTGAACATTTCGATAACGGCTTGTTTCACACGTTCGACAATGCGTTCGACACGGCGTCCGAGTCGACGTGCCATGATGCGCACCACTTCTTCGAGCAGGAATAAGTTCTCGATTTCAGCCACGTTGGGCACCATGATGTTGCGCGAACGCAGATATTCGACTTCACGACCGGTGCGGCGGTCGCGGTCAACAATGCCGGCACTGTCAAGATGATGCATCTGTTTGAGCGAAGCAAAGGTGCGTACACTTTCGATGACGCGGTTGCAACTGCCCAGTGGCTTGACGGTGTATTCGCTGAAAACCAGCGGATATAGTTTGGAATCAATGCTGTGCTCGGCATCGCCCTCGATAAATAACACGGGCTTGCGTGAACCCAACAGGTCGATGAATAGCGAGTCTCCCAAGTGGTCGCTTGAGGACATTACCTCGTAGTCCCACGCGACCTTGTCGGGGTCGTAAGCCTTGACCCAAATACAACAGTTGTCAACGCGGCTTGTGGCAAAGTCCACGTCATGGGTGTTGTAAATAAAAGTGCAGTCGGGACGCATGTTCTCAATAACATTCCACAACGACACCATTATTGAACGATGCAAGAAAATTTCGGGATCATCGACAATGATTAACGCTCCTTGCATGGCATATTGTACCGCCCCCACGTAATAGAGCACTGCTTTCTCGCCGTTGCTCAATCTTGTCGCACCGTAACTGTCGTCGTGACCGTCGGTCGCGAAAAGCAGTCGTCCGTTTTGTCGTAAAATCTTGTTGTTGGGGAATACCTCTTGCCACACCTTGACCATCGTGTCCAACTTTGTTGCGGGCAATGGGTCCTCGCTACCGTCAAGCAAACGGTCGGTCTTGTATTTCATCAAGCACAAGAATTCCTCACCTAACATCACGTGGGTGAGCCGTTCAAACTCGGTCTTGGCAATGTTGTTAACGCTGGGGTTTAGGGCATTGAGTTCGTCAAACAAGCGGTCGATGGAGCCGGGTAATGGCGGCTGTTGCTCCACTTGTTCGAAAAGGGCTCGGAGTGCCGACATACGGAATACCTTGCCCGAAGCAGCCGATACTATCGCGTCGCAAAAACGCGATTTCCCCGAGCCGTTGGCTCCGATTACGGTCACTTGTCTACTGTCGTTCAGTTGCGGCACTTCGCTGCCGTCAATGCGGGGCGGTAACTTGATTTCCATAGTAAATGACAGGTCTTCAACAGGTTGGTGATAATGGTAACGGGAGTAAAAAGTGTTTTATCAAGAATAGTACATCGCCACAGCAACCGTGGTGTACCCTATGGCAGCCCCCACGAGCACTTGCCACAACGTGTCGCGTTTAAGTACCATTCGCGCGGTGCCTATCAAGCCGGTGAGTAATACCGTGAAACAAATCAAGTATAATAAATTGAAAGCACTGAGTCCCTGCACATGCAGTTGGACAAGCACAGCAACTTGTGCGGCAATTCCGGCACTGTGAGCACTCACTTTCCACCATAAGTTGATAATCGCGAGCAACAGGCAGGCTGTTGCCAAGCCCACGGCTGCCATCAAGAACCATAAAGGCGCGTGGTTGTGGTGCAGGAATGCCACAGCGCACAGCACACACAGCAATGTCACCACGTAGGGCAGTCGTCGCTCCTCACGCGTCGCGAGTTGCTTGTCGCGCACTATCCCGAAGTGGTGTAGTGCCCCGATGAACATCAGCGGTATCAAGCATGTGGTGCAGCACACCACAACAAGCACCATAATGCGTACGCCGGCATCTTGGGCACACAACACACTCACCCACAGCACGAGTAGCGTGGTGTAGGTGGATGCCAACAACGGGTGGAGTGCCGTTGAAAGGAAACGCGAAATTCCAATCAGAAATTTCTTATAGGTCATTGAATTCATTGCCTTGTCCTAAAATCTCAATAAAAGCACAAATCTTCAAGTTTATAGGGTCGTCTCGCCCTATAAACTTGAAGCCTGTTTTCAATTAGTGTGCACTGTGCATTGCCACTATGGTGTTAAATTAAAGTCCCACTGTCAATGACGTGTAACAACGTCCGTCGGTATTGCTCAACGATAGTGTCACATATCCCGTGGTATTACCTCCGAACCACGTTGCCGATGCTGCCACTGTGCCGGGTGCCACCTCAATAGGAGGCCCGTATACGGCACACAAGTCACGGTAAACACGATTATAGCGAGTGTGATCAAGGTAACCGGTGCTGTAATAGAATTGAGCGTAAGACAAGCGACCGGCGGTGTCGTAGTTGAGCATTGCATCGGGCCATAATGTTCCCACGATGGTGACATCGCGCAGGTAAACGATGTCGGTATCGTAGCCGTCGATCACGTACCCGTTGTTATACAAGTAGTCAAGACTGGTGGAGTATAACGTGCCGAATGTCAAACCCAAAATGCGATCGATGACAGGTGCTCCATGATATGGACGGTATCCGTGAGGTACGGGAGGACGATGCCAAACGATACGTGCGGGACGATGAGGACGATGAGGCGGTCTCATGGGGGTACGCCAATCGTGGCGCGGTCCTGTCCCCGGGCTATAAGAGTGACCGCCGGAACGGTGGACATCGGGACGATGGTTGCCGTGGTTGCCACCGGGGTGATGAACATCGGGACGACTACTGCCGCCGCCGTTGCGGTTACCGCCACCCCTGTTGCTGCCACCGTTGTTGCCACCGTGGTTGTAATTACTGCCACCGTTGTTGCCACTGTGGTTGTAATTGCTGCCACCGTTGTTGCCACCGTTGTTGCCGCCGTTGCGGTTACCGCCACCCCTGTTGCTGCCACCGTGGTTGCTGCCACCGTTGTTGCCACCGTTGTTGTAATTGCTGCCACCGTTGTTGCCACCGTGGTTGTTGCCACCGCCGTTGTGGTTACCGCCACCCTTGTTGTTGTCACTACTGTTGCCACCGTGATTGCTGCCACGATTATCGGAGCGGGAAACGCTCCCGTTGTGACTGCCACTGTTGCCGCGTGTGTTGCCCACTTCCGGACGGCGGCGTCCTGACATCGATTGTGCATCGACGCTTGCCGCAGTTATTGTCATTGCTGCAACAAGAGAGATGCTTAACATTAGTCGTACTGTTGCTTTCATATTGTTCAAGTGTTAGAGCAGTTAATAAAATCGTTTGTCATTTGGACAACAAAATTATATGTAGGTTTAAGTGCTATAACTTCATCATCGACCGACACGGCTCTTCGCTCGACCGATTGCTTGTAATCATCGACGAGTGAAGTAACACGCGTCACCGTAACTCAAGAAACGGTATCCGTTTGCGAGAGCATGAATGTACACTTCGCGCCAGTGATCGCCACCGAGAAAAGCCGATACCAACAACAAGAGTGTACTCTGGGGTTGATGAAAGTTGGTCACCATGCCTTGCACAATTCTATATTCATAGCCGGGTGCTATCATCAGTTGAGTGCTTCCTACAAGCGATGACAGGTGACGGTCGTCAAGGTACTTCAATATGTTGTCGAGTGCGCGCGGCACGGGGGTAGATGAGCCAGTCGTGTAAGGCATCCACTGTGTTACTGTCAAGTCATCGGCATCGGGATTGTTATCGAGAATGCACCCCACGTGGTAGAGGCTCTCAAGGGTGCGCACACTCGTTGTGCCTACAGCCGTTACCGTGCGTTGACCGGCAGCCAACTCGGCGATGAGCGAGCGGTCGACAAGGTACAACTCATGGTGCATCTCGTGACCGCCGATGTCGCTCGACTTGACGGGCATGAAAGTGCCGGCACCGACGTGCAGTGTGACCTCGCGTCGTTCGATACCGCGAGCATCAATGGCTTGTAGCATCTCGGACGTGAAATGCAGACCTGCTGTCGGTGCAGCCACGCTGCCGTTGACGCGTGAGAAAACCGTTTGGTAGTCGGTAGCGTCACTGCTCTCGGTCTCCCTGTTCAAATAGGGTGGAATGGGTATAACCCCAATATTATCAATGAGTTGCGCAAAACTGATGTTGCTATCGTCCCACTTGAATGTGATTTGCCACGAGCCACCCGGCTCGGCACAGCCACGTGTAGCGGTCACTGTTGTATCATGGTCTCCAATGTGAGCAACTGTTGTCAAGTCGCCTTGTTTCCATCGCTTGCTGTTACCCACGAGACAGCGCCAAGTACATTGTCCGGTGCTGCCGAACATCAACGCGTAATCGGCGGGCTCGACCGGTTCGAGACAAAATATCTCAACTGCTCCTCCCGAGGGCTTGCGCATCTTAATGCGAGCGTTAATAACCCTCGTGTTGTTATATACGAGCATTGTGTCTCCCGGCAACAATGACACGAGGTCGGCAAAGTGGCAGTCGGTAATAGTGTTGCCATTGTAGCACAACAACTTGCAACGTTCGCGCTCGGCAAGTGGGTGCCGAGCAATGCGCTCGTCGGGAAGCGGATAGTCAAAATCGCTGATTTGCAGTGATTTTATGTCACCTATTGAGGTGTTGTTCATGAAATAAGAAATGCAGCAAGCGATAGGGTGAATATAGCCATCAGTGATGCGGTCATGCCCAATAGCGGATTGAGGGCAGAGCCGTCACGATGGATTAATGAAAACCACAACGCGGTGTGCAACAGCAGGTATATGATCGGTACGACCAAGACCGCAGGCGTGATGACAGTGTTGAAATAAGCCGTCAACCACAATGGCGTGAGCATCGCTATTGCCATGTAACCGTTAATCAAGTAGGCTACAACTGCCGGACGTCGCCCGAATATCACTACAGCAGTGTGCTTGCCGGCAGCGCGATCGTCCTCAACATCGCGGTAGTTGTTCACTAACAACACGTTGACTCCCATCAGCCCGATTGTGATAGAAGCGAGAAAGACGATGGGTGTAAAAAGTGTACCGGTAATCACGTAGTAGCCGAGGTTAACCGGAACAAGCCCGAAGAAGACGAACACCATCGCCTCGCCCAAGCCGTGATAACTCAACGGCCACGGTCCCGCACTATAAGCAATGGCAGCCAGCATGATGACTACACCGGCAGGAAACAACCACCATGCCCCGTAAGGCAATAGGCAACAACCTGTTATAGCGGCAGCCGCAATGACGATGAGTGTTGCGAGCCGTAGTGTGGTAGGCTTGATGTCGCCCTCGGTGACACCGCGTCGGGGACCAACGCGACCCACCTTATCGGTGCCTTTCAACCAATCGAAGTATTCATTGGCCATGTTGCTCGCCACTTGAGCCAACACGGCAAACGCGAGGCACAACAAGGCCGGTGTCCATTGCAGTTTGTCGTGCCACCAAGCGAGCGCAATCGCCATCACAACCCCTGCGATGCTCACCGGAAGGGTGCGCAGTCGCATACACTCCACCCAAACTTTCAGTCTTGAAGGTTGAGAACGTGTTGCTGACGGTTGTGTGTCAATGACTTGGCTCATTTCTTTTAGAGGTGATCCTGTTACGGCGTCCGTCTTAAATGGACAGACGTCGCAACGTCTCAAGCAGTGACGGATCTATAGGCTTATTCTTGCGCACCGCCTTGGTGAACGGCACATAGACTATCTCGTCGTTACTGTCACCGATCATGACATTGCGTTGCCCCTCAAGCAGGGCATCGATGGCGGCTGCTCCCATGCGCGACGCGAGAATGCGATCCTGGGCAGTGGGCGACCCGCCACGCTGCAGGTGACCGAGGATGGTCACGCGCACGTCGTAGTTGGGATACTCGGTGCGTACGCGCTCGGCAAGTCCCATGGCACCGCCTGTGATAGGACTCTCGGCAACAAGGACAATAGACGAGTTTTTACTCTTGCGAAAACCGTTTTTGATTAGATCTGCCAACTGGTCAACCTCGGTTGAGATCTCGGGTATGATAGCGGCTTCGGCACCACTGGCTATCGCACCGTTAAGGGCGAGGAAACCGGCATTGCGTCCCATCACTTCGATGAAAAACAATCGTTCATGACTGGTCGCCGTGTCGCGAATGCGGTCGACACACCACATGATAGTGTTTAATGCCGTGTCATAGCCGATGGTATGGTCGGTGCCGTACAAGTCGTTGTCTATCGTGCCGGGCAAGCCCACGATGGGCACGTCGTACTCGTTGGCGAAAACACGTGCACCTGATAACGAGCCGTCGCCACCAATAACGACCAGGGCGTCGATCCCGTGTTTACGCATAACGTCGTAGGCCTGTTGACGACCCTCGGGGGTCGTGAACTCTTTGCAGCGGGCTGTCTTGAGGATTGTGCCACCCTGTTGCACGATATTGCTTACATTTTGTGTCTTGAACTCGATGATTTCATCGGTAATCAAGCCACGATAGCCACGGTAAATCGCCTTTACCTTGAAGCCACTGAATATTGCGGAACGTGTCACGGCGCGAATGGCTGCATTCATACCCGGCGCATCGCCACCCGAAGTCAAAATTCCTATAGTCTTGATTTGTGCCATAAAGATTGATTTAGTTTTAATTTTTGGCAAAGTTAGTAAAACAAAACATGACTTGCAAATTTAGTTATCGCCCCGAAGCGTCCATGTAATCGTTGACAAAATTTGTAAAGCAAAATTTGTTTTGTAACTTTGCGGTGCAAAAAACTAATGCAAAATGAAGAATGTGCTTGTGATAGGGTCGACGGGTCAAATAGGCTCGGAATTGACCATGAAGTTGCGTCACGAATATACGGGTGATATAGTGGCGGGTTACATACGTGGTGCCGAGCCGCATGGCGAGTTGGCGGAGAGCGGTCCGGCAATGGAGGTTGATATTACTAATGCAACTCAAATTGCCGAGGCTGTTGAGCACTACCATGTCGACACTATTTATAATCTCGCCGCCTTGCTCAGTGCGGTGGCTGAAAACAAACCCCAATTGGCATGGCACATCGGTATCGACGGATTGATTAACGTGCTTGAAGTCGCTCGTGAGAAACATTGTGCAGTGTTTACACCCAGTTCAATAGGTTCATTCGGCCCCAATGCTCCCAAAGACGGCACTCCGCAAGATACCATACAGCAACCGCGCACAATGTACGGTGTGACCAAGGTGACAGGTGAACTGTTGAGTAACTACTATGCACTCAAGTTCGGTGTCGACACGCGCAGTGTGCGTTTTCCGGGTTTGATCAGTTACGTTACCTCTCCGGGTGGCGGAACTACCGACTACGCTGTGGATATTTACTATAGCGCGGTCAAGGGTGAGGTGTTCAAGTGCCCCATTGCAGCAGGTACTTTCATGGACATGATGTATATGCCCGATGCCTTGAGGGCTGCAATCGAGATTATGGAAGCCGACCCCGATAAGTTACATCATCGCAACTCGTTTAACATCGCGTCAATGAGTTTTGACCCCGAAATTATTGCAGGTAAGATACGCGAGCATATCCCGGACTTTGAGATGGTGTACGATGTGGATCCTCTGAGACAATCAATCGCCGAGTCGTGGCCCAATCGCCTTGATGACACGTGTGCGCGCATGGAGTGGGGTTGGAAACCGGAGTATGACCTCGAGACCATGACTATTGATATGCTCGACAAGTTGGCTCGCCGCTTGGGTAAGTGAGGTCGACGACACGCCCAACTCGCGGATATGCCGAAATTATATCGGTGTTTGATGAAATAATTTTGTCGCTTGCCGGGTTTTTCCCTAATTTGCACCCGAATGATGTGCCTTTGATACATTATCGGGCTGCATTCTTGATAGAATCATGTTTCCGAAACGTGCGCGTTGTCATCGCGCATTACCTATTTAAAAATTATGAAAAAGATAAGTTTATCCTTTATATTGTTCGCTGTCGCGTGTTTGACTGTCGGTGCCCAACAGACGTTGAACGTATATACGGGTGATGTGAGATGGGCATTCCCCGCCGAGCAGACGGGAGTGATGCCCTACACCGATGCTACATCGTTGACGGTGATGGACAAGACATTTGCCTTAAGCGAGGTGGACAGTATCGTGGTGAATAACGATGAGGTTGTCGAGGACAACATCATCGTGACCTACGCCGGCGAAAAGGCTCAAGTGGTTGTTGCGGGCAACATCGCGTCGCACATTACGGCGACTGTGACAGGTGCTCACGTCGTTGTCACACAAGATAAGTCGGTTGCCGATGAGTACACCTACACCCTGCAGGGAACGTCGGATAACGGCTCGTTTTATACCGACGGCAAGTACAAGATCACAGTGTTGCTCAACGGTTTGACCTTGAACAATCCCACTGATGCGGCAATCAATGTGCGCAACGGCAAGCGCATTAACATCGAGTTGGCATCGGGTACGGTAAATACCCTCTCCGACGGTGAGGGCGGCTCTCAAAAGGGCTGTCTTGCCGTGAAGGGGCACACCGAGTTCAAGGGTGCCGGAACTCTCAACGTGACCGGTAACACGGCTCATGCCATTTGGAGCAAGGAATATGTTGAGGTAAAAAAGAGTGTGGGTTCTATCAATGTTTTAGGCTCGGTGGGTGATGGTATCAATGCAAATCAATATTTCTTGCAAAACGGTGGAGCGTTGACGTTTGCCGGCATTGGTGATGATGCCATACAAGTGAGTTATGAAACCGATGACGATGATGTGATTATCGAAGATGAAGAGAACACAGGCGCAATCACCGCAAAAGGCGGTACGATAGAAATGACGCTCACTGCCGCCGGTGGCAAAGGTTTTAAAGCCGAGGGTGATGTCAACTTCGCCGGAGCAACAGTCACCGTTAATCAAAGCGGAGACCTCGTGATCGATGCCAATGATATAAAATATGCAACCACTGTCAAGAGTGATGCCGACATCAACGTGATGGGTGGCACCTTGACAATTGTCAATACGGCAGCCGGTGGCAAGGGTCTGAATGCCGATGGTGCAATCTTGATTGATGAGAGTGCGGCAACAACGGTAATTGATATTAAAGCCAACGGTAGTGGTGGTGCTGCCGAACTTAGCGGAGGCTCGGGTGAAGAAACTCAGTCGTCCTATAAGGTCTATGTTTCGGTTCCCCAGAATGGCGGTGGCGGCGGTAACCGCCCGGGTTCCAACAACCAGGTGTGGAAGACTGTATATTTGTACAAGAGTGACGGCACTCTGGTGCAACAACTGACCTCGACGGTCACGCGCACTTCGGGGGCTTCATCTGTGACATTCTACTACTATGACTTCAAGAGTGCCGATGACGGTACCTACTATTTCAAGAGCGACAATTATACCAGTCAAGGTGGCTGGGGCGGTGGTTCAACCTATGAAATCAAGTCGACCGTTTTCTACGGTCCGAGCGACGGTAACGACATCTATTACTCAATTTCCAACAGTTACTCGACGAGCGGTTCGACACGCACCTATTCCATCTCGAACGTGACCGGAACCTATGGCGGAACAAGCGATTCGAGCGAGGACGAGGGTACCGGCTACAACGCGTCGGGCATCAAGGCCGATGGCAATATCACTATCAACGGCGGTACGGTCAAGGTCGCTAACAGCGGTGTGATGAGCAAGAGCATCAAGAGCAAAGCCGCTGTCACCGTGGCCGGTGGCGCACTCACGCTCACGCCGAGTGGTGCAATGAAGGTGATTAGTGGCGATGCCGGTTACAGCACTGCCGTGAAGTGTGTCGACTATGTGCAGACTGCCGGTGAGGTGACAATTACAGCAAGTGGCACAGCCGGGAAAGGTATCAGTGCCAATAACGATGTTACGGTGACCGCCGGCACGTTGACCGTTACCAATACCGGTGTGGGACAATATGTGGGCAGTTCACGCTATACGGCAAAGGGTCTTAAGGCTGACCGCAACATGTTGCTTGAGGGTGGTACTATCACAGTCAGCACGACACAAAACGGAGGGAAAGCGATAAAAGTCAACGGCACTTACACTCAAGGCAAGTCCGATGGCACGGGTCCGACGTTGACCGTGTCGACAAAGGGCGCGCGCTTTACCAATGGCTCATCATCCGGTGGTGGCATGGGTGGTAAGACAACGGGACAAGGCGGTGCCGCAAAGGGCATCAAGGCATTAGGCACGCTCACTATCTATGGTGGCACTACCGAGGTGACTACCGAGCAAGATGGTGGCGAGGGTATCGAGAGTAAGACCAGTGTCGTGATAGCCGGCGGTCAGCATTACCTCAAGTGCTACGACGACTGTATCAGTTCAAACGGCAATGTGTACTTCAACGATGGTGTAACCGTGGCATATTCGTTCGGCAACGACGCTGTTGACAGTAATGCCGGTCGCACCGGTGCCATCACGATTGGTAATGGCGCAGTGCTCGCCTATTCGAGCAGGGGCGGTGCCGAAGAGGGGCTTGATTGTGATAACAACAGTTACATCCAAATCACCGGTACCGGCATCGCAATTAGTGCTGGAGGCAGTCAAGGCGGTGGCGGACCGGGTGGCAGTTCAGGCAACACCATCAGCAATGCCGCACAAGGTTACTGTTTCTATACCGGTTCGGTGAGTTACCGTACGGGTACCTATTACACGCTTGCTACAAGTGCTAACAAGGGACTTGTCACCTATAGTTTTGACGCTAATGTGTCGAGCAGTTTGTCCCTGTTTACTGCCAAGGGCATGGTAAAAGGTAGCACTTACAAGGTTGTGTCGTCAACATCGGCACCGACCGATGCTACAACTGCATTCCACGGTATCTATATCGGCAGCAACCAAACGGTGAGTTCAACATCTACAACCATATCATCGCTCACTGCTCAATAAGCGACAATACGTAAACATAATAGGCATTGCCCCTCGTCGGCTCGCATATTGGCGATTCTCGGCGGGGGGCAAAGTTCTTTTGTTTCGGCTGCGAAACGTGTATCAGTGGCGACGTTTGCTTCGCTTGGTTTGCTTGGGTTGTTTTCCCTCTGGCAATCCCTTGCCTCGGGTCGCATGACGTTTGCCTCGTCGTGACTTGCCACGTCGTTCGGTGGTTATGTCAATGGGTGTCTCAAGACGCTCGCGCTTGCTGCTGTAACTGATTGGGGCGCGATCAATGCGATGACTGCCTGCAGGATGTCGCACGTCAACGATGACAAAGTCCAATTGTTTCTTGACAAGGTCGGCGCGTGCAACTTGAATTGTTATCGGGTCACCGAGACGGTAGGTGCGGTGAGTGCGTCGCCCGGTCAGGCAATAGGTCTTCTCATCGAACTCGTAGTAGTCGTCGTCAAGGTCGCGTGCCGGTATCATACCCTCGCAATAGAGGTCGTTTACCTCAACATATAACCCCCACTCGGTGACACCCGAAATAGTGCCGTCGAACACCTCGCCCAGGCGGTCGCCCATGAACTCGACCTCCTTAAACTTGATAGATGCCCGTTCGGCATTTGCTGCAAGTTGCTCGCGAGCACTGCAGTGCTTGCAGTCCTCGGCAAGCGTGTCAATAGCCACGCTACGTTTCCCGGCAGCATAGCGGTCGAGCAAGCGGTGCACCATCAAGTCGGGGTAACGGCGAATGGGTGAAGTGAAGTGAGTGTAGTAGTCAAAGGCGAGGCCGTAGTGCCCGATGTTATTGACATCGTAGACGGCTTTTGCCATGGAACGTATTGCCATTATAGACAGCAGATTGTGTTCGGGCTTCCCTTCGGACAAGGCAAGCATATTATTGATTGACAAGTTGACCTTGCGTGGATTACCTGCGCCGGAGAAGACCTTGTAACCGAACGACGCCGCCACCTCGGCAAGGTTGGCAAGTTTGTCGGCATTCGGCTCACCGTGAATGCGATAAACCATTGCTTTGCCGGGCTTGTCGCCTTGAGGGCGACCGATGTGGGCTGCTACGGTGCGATTGGCAAGCAGCATGAATTCCTCAATAAGTTGGTTGGCAGGGGTAGCGATGTGTTGTATGATACGCACCGGTTTTCCCTTGTCGTCAATTTCGAATTTCACCTCAGGTCGGTCAAATGTCACCGAGCCTCCCTGTGCAAAGCGCCGTTCGCGCAGTTGTTGTGCAAGCGTGTTGAGAACGATTATTTCGTTGGACAACACGTGTTCCGCCCCGTCAATGATGTCTTGTGCCTTGTCATAGTCCAAACGGCAGTTGCTGTTGATGACGGTATGGCAAATCTTGTATTTTATAACTCTTGCTTTGTCGTCCATCTCGAATACCACCGAGTGGGTCAACTTGTCCTCTCCCTCGCGCAGTGAGCAGATGTAGTTGCACAGTCGTTCGGGCAACATCGGTACGGTGCGGTCGACAAGATACACACTCGTCGCGCGCTCGTATGCTTCGGTGTCTATTACACCGCCCGGCTTGACGTAGTGGGACACATCGGCGATGTGGACACCGACTTCCCAATTACCGTTGTCGAGTCGGCGCAGTGAGAGCGCGTCGTCGAAGTCCTTGGCATCGGTCGGGTCGATGGTGAATGTGGTCACATCACGCATGTCAACGCGCCGCGCCACTTCCTCGGGGGTGATGCCGGGTTGTATGCGTCGTGCCACACGCTCAACGTTCTCCGGATATTTATACGGCAAGCCGTATTCGGCGAGTATGGCATGTATCTCGGCATTGTTTTCGCCTGCGGCTCCCAACACATCAATTACCTCTCCTACCGGGCTGTTGGCATCTTCGGGCCATTCAATGATGCGTACTACAACTTTATCTCCGGTCTTGGCATTGAGTAACTTGTCGAGTGGGATAAAGATGTCGGTGGCGAGGAATTTACTGTCAATACCTACAATGGCAAAGTACTTTTGCACTTTCAACATGCCTACAAACGACTGGGGCTTGCGTTCGGTAATCTTTATCACCTGTGCTTCGGGCGGTTGACCGCCACGTGCGGCACTGATGTGTACGGTGACGCGGTCTCCGTTGAGGGCATGCAGTGAGTTGCGTTCGGCAATCATGATTGGCTCGCTGTCACCCTGTCCGTCAATGATGACACCGTTTTTGCCGTTGCTGCGACGCACGAACACGCCGTCAGCCACGACACCATGCCCTGCCGACTTATAGCGACCGGTTGCTGTCTCGCTCAAGAAACCGTCAATGGTGAGCAATTCCAACGCTTCGGCTACGAGTGCACGTTGCCGGGGTGTTGTCGCTCCTATTGCTGCCGACACCTGCTTGTAATTGTAGGAGGCATCATCGTTGCGCGTGTTATAAAAGTTTATAACCTTGTCGTGCAATTCGCGTTGCTCATTGCGCAATGCTGTGCTAGATTTTTTCTTTCTTGCCATGTTCAACAGTTAATCAGCGGTTAGTTATGAAAAAGGTAGTCGACCGACAGGCTCACAGGTATCTCACGAAAGCCTCAATCGCTTCATAGGCGGCGAGCCCGAGCCTATTGTAATGGTCAGCGAGCGCGCGGTTGCGTTCTATTGTGCGTTGCCAACTCAATTTGCCCTCAGGGGTATTGCGCAACGGGGCATCATGCACTTGACTTTGATGTTTGATGATGGCATCTAACTTCAAGGCAAACTCCTCGGGACTCATCGGCACAGCCATCTCTACATGATCCACGTTCCACAAATCCCATTGTCCGCGATAGAGCCACACGCGGCACTGTTGCATGAAAGGCTCGTCCTTGAGGTCTTCAAGGGCGATGAGTACCGATCGTGTAGCCGGCTCATGGGTTCCGTAGGGATCGTTAAGGTCGTCGGCAACGAAAATGCGGTGGGGTTTCACTTGTCTGATGAGTTGCTCGACAATGGCAACGTCCGCATCACTCAGGTGTCCGATACCGGTGGGTGATTGTTGATAAAACGGCATGGACAGTTCGTGAATATTCTCGCGCTTGACCCCCAGCGATTGACAACTCATATAACCCTCGCAGGTGAAAATGGCCCCCTTGATAAAACGTATATTGGCACTCGGTGCCGAGTCTTTGTCGCGATTGTGAATTTCGTCAATCAGCGTGTGTATCTCACCGTCAATGCTTGCTGCCGTGCCAAAGTGTTGCGCCATCTTTCCGACGAGCATCATTGTGCGCTCGAGGTCTTCGTCGGCAACAGCGACATCGCCATTAGTCTGGAACGCCACGTGGACATCATGCTTTTGGCTGACAAGTCGTTGCAGTGTGCCACCCATTGACACGACCACGTCATCGGGGTGCGGACTGAAAATGAGAACCCGTTTGGGGTAGGGAAGTGCTGTTTCGGGACGATTGGTGTCATCGGCATTAGGCTTGCCACCGGGCCAACCGGTGATAGTGTGTTGCAAGTCGTTGAATATCTTGATATTGACGTTGTATGCGCTCTCGAATTGTGCCACGAGGTCTCCCAGGCCGTGGTCGTTGTAATCAACGTCGGTGAGTTTGAGTACCGGCTTACCTGTAATGTCGCTCAGCCACACGATGGCTCGTCTGATGAGTTTGTCGTTCCATTGGCAACTTGTCACGCGCCACGGGTAGCGTATGCGGGTTAGGCGTTCTGCCGCCTCGAGGTCGGCTATTATCTTGACGTTGTCGTGCATCTGGAGGTAACTGGCGGGAGCGTGTTCCCCCATGCGTCCCTCAATGGCATCGAATAGCGGCTTGGAACTGTCCACTCCCCATGCTACACATATCACGTGGTGTGCTTGCAACAAATTTCCTATGCCCAACGTGAGTGCAGTTGCCGGTGCTGTGTCGCGTTGGAATGCCTCGCTCACACGTCGTCGTGTCTCGCCACTGAGCAAGACCAGTCGGCACTTTGACGACGATGTGGCCCCCGGCTCGTTGAACGCCAACGATGCGGTACGCGTCAACTCACACACCAGTAAGTCAAGTCCGCCTTGCTCGGCAATTTCGCTCTCGTAGGCTTTACAAAACTTGTGGACATTGTCTTGAGTGGCGTTGCTGTTGAAGGTGTGAATGTTCTCCTCCGGCACATCAATCTTGTTGAACAGGTGTGAGCGCAATCGTGACATGGTGTTGCCGCTTTCGGTCGACTCACCCAAGCCGAGTTCGCCGATGTTGAAGAAGATTACGTCGGCAAAGTTGACCTTGTCGGCAAAATAGAGTTTCACTAACTCATCGTAGACCTTGAGCGCACATCGTCCCGCTCCCAAGCCCACTACACATCGCCCTTTATCAAGAATGCAGCGACTGATCACGTGGGCAATGTCCTCGGCAGCATCACGCGCTCCCTCGTCGGCTGTCCTCATTACTTTGGTGTAAACGCGCTCATAGCGAGTCAACGACGCGAGATCATACTCGTTCTCGGGTTGGTAAAGGTGGGGTGGCACGTTCTCGTGGCACGGATAGGTGATATCTGTCATGATTGTGCTTTATTCTTGGGCAATCGCCCTGCAATGTGATTATAGATAAAATCGGTGGCTCCCATGTGCCCCTTGATATAATTGCCGGCTTGTTTACCGGCTTGCTTGATGACCTGTGGTGAGGAGAGAAGTCTGTTCATTTGACGTGCGAAACTGTCCTTGTCAATGACGGTGAACGCCCCGCCGCAGGCGACGAGGTCGGTTGCCTCGCGAAACTTGTTGAACTTGGGACCGAAAAGCACGGGTATGCCATAGACGGCAGGTTCACACACGTTGTGAATGCCGGCACCGAACCCACCACCCACATAGGCTATGGTACCGTAGCGATACAGTGCCGACAAGATGCCGAAACCGTCAATGACGATGCAATCCAGCGTGCGAGCCTGTTCGGGAGACGTCTCGCTATACAACCCCACCGGGCGTGTGATGCGCTCCATGATGGCTTGCAGGCGGTCGCGGTCAAACTCATGGGGTGCCAACACCAACTTGAATTCGGGGTGTGAATTGAAATATGGTATGAGCAAGTCCTCGTCGGCTTCCCATGTACTGCCGGCAATGAGTGTGTTGTCAACCCCCTCGCTAAGGGCTTGGATTGTGGGAAACTCGCGCTTGTCGTTCATCACGTCGGCAACGCGATCCAAGCGTGTGTCTCCGGCAACCTCAACGCGAGTAATTCCTATTTGCTTGAGTAATTGGCGCGACTCCTCGTTCTGCACGAAAACGGTGGTGAAACATTGCAGGATACGACGGAACATACCGCCCCATGGTTTGAAGAATACCTGTGACTCACGGAAAATTGCCGAGATGACGTAGCATGGTATCCCACGACGCTCCAATTCCATCAAGTAATTGCCCCAAAACTCATATTTGACGAATATAGCCATTCGGGGTTGCACGAGGTCAAGAAACTGCTTTACCAATCCCGGCATGTCAAATGGCATATACACCACAACGTCGGCAAGCGGATAATTCTTCCTTACCTCGTATCCCGAAGGGGAAAAGAACGTGAGCACAATTTTCAAATTGGGATTATCACGCGTGATGCGCTCGATGAGTGGTCTGCCTTGTTCGAATTCGCCGAGCGATGATGCGTGTATCCAAATGTAATCTTCACCGGGTTCCAGCGTGTCGCGCAACGTGTCGTAGGTGTGCGATTGCCCCTCCAACATCAACTGCGCCTTGCGGTTGCGCAGTGAAGCCGCTCTCACGGCAAGGCGATAAGCCCTTATGCCCAAGTTATAAATGAAGTCCATTCAAATTCAATCGACTTTTGTTTTCTTGTTGTTGAACTTGCCTCCCAATCGCACTGTCGCTTTGAGAGTCTGCCACCAACCGAATGTCTTGTCGGTGGCTTGCAGGCTCACTCCGGCTCGCACATCAACACCGTGACGATTGAATATCACCACGTCAGCATCGGTGCGGCTGTGGAATTTGTAACAGTAGTACGGGTCGCCAAGGTTGAGTTCCGAACCGAAACGTTCGTACAACGGGAATAAATTTTTCCCGGCTGTGAGTTCCTCGTTTATCTCGAAACGGCGGCTCTTGAATGCTGCCGTGACTATAGCGGCACATGGAGTGTGCCACTTGTGGTCGACTCGTGCCCGTTGCAATTGTAAGATTGCTCCGGCACTCATGCTCCACCGTTGCGATGGCAGCCATCGCAACATCGGATTTACGGTTGCATCATCATTAACCCCCTCGCTCTCATCGGCATTCTTGCGCTTGGCGAGGTGATTATATTGCACGTTGCCGCCAAGAGCCCACCGTCCGGCAGTGCCGTCGAGGTAGTAATAACCGTTTGCCGTGACCACAAACGCCTCGCGACGAGTGAGCGATTGCATTTGTCTCCAATCGAGTATTGTCTGCCAATAACCCCGGCTGCCATTTCCGCGATATAGCACGCCCCTGATGACCGGTGTGCAATATCTCAACGAATCACTCATCAAGTAACGGGGCAACTCACTTGCCATGTCGCGATCGACATATCCCACGGCAAGTGTGTGTCGTTCGTTGCGATAGCGATAATACAATAGCGGTAGCACCTTGTATCCGTCGCAGTAGTCGGTGACGGGTTGAAACCACGACACGCCTCCTATCAAGGCGTGACGCTCGTCTCCCGGCACGGTAATGCCCACTTGAGGGCTAATGCGAGTGTAGAAAATCGTTTGGTCAGGAGTTAACTCGTCACCGCCCTCGCGGTTCTCGAAACGGGTTTCAAACCCCACTTGCCATAGCACAGACTGTGCCACTGCCACGAATGTGGCAACGGCACATGCTATGATGAGCGTGGCAACGAGTCTCTTCATGTTATTGCGGTAGTGTTATTGTATCAATGCCACGCTGCAAGCGTGAGATTGTTTCGTCACGCCCGAGCACCTCAATGATGTCAAACATGTGAGGTCCCTTACACTCGCCAACCACGGTAAGTCTGAAGGCATTCATCACGTTACCGAGGTGATATTCGTTGTTTTTTATCCACTCGAGAACGATGGGCTCGCCGGTGGCAGCGGTGAAGGGCTCTATCCCTTGCAAAACCTCAATCAAAGCCGTCAGGATAGCCGGTGTATCGGGCTTCCAACGCTTGCGTATGTCCTTCTCGGCATAAGTAACCGGTGCTTCATAGAAGAAACGTATTTGTTCCCATAATTCGCCGATAAGGTTCACCCGTGTTTTTACCAAACTCACGGCACTCGTCAGGTAGTCCGGTCCGCGCTCTGCCACACACTGCTCACCGCGAGGTGTCGCGGCAAACCGCGTTGCGAGGTCAACGTCGCTCATTGCGCTGATGTACTCGTGGTTGAACCACTTGCCCTTCTCGAAGTCGAATTTTGCGCCTTTTTTCGAACAGTGATCGAAGGAGAAAGCCTCGACCAACTCGTCGATGGTCATCAGTTCGCGGTCATCGCCCGGATTCCAACCTAACAGCGCGAGGAAGTTGATTACCGCCTCAGGCAGATAACCCGCTTCACGATAGCCGCTGCTGCGATCTCCGGTCTCGGGATCGATCCAGTCAAGTGGGAAGACGGGGAATCCGAGACGGTCTCCGTCGCGCTTGCTCAACTTGCCCTTGCCGTCGGGCTTGAGAAGTAGTGGCAGGTGCACCCAAGCCGGCATCGTGTCTTGCCAGCCGAATGCCTCGTACAACAGTACGTGCAACGGTGCACTCGGTAACCACTCCTCGCCACGAATGACGTGACTGACTTCCATCAAGTGGTCGTCGACAATGTTGGCAAGATGATATGTTGGCAGGTCATCTGCACTCTTGTAAAGCACTTTGTCATCAAGAATATTGCTGTTGATGCTCACATCGCCGCGTATCAAGTCGTGAACAACTATGTCGCGATCGGGCTCAATCTTGAAACGTACGACGTATTGTGTGCCGGTCTCTATCAGTCGTTGTACCTCATCGGAGGGCATGGTGAGCGAGTTGCGCATCGTGTTGCGAGTTGACGCGTCATACTGGAAGTTGGCAATCTCGCCACGTTTGGCTTCCAACTCGGCAGGCGTGTCGAACGCGATATATGCCTTTCCGGCATCAAGCAATCGCTTGACGTAACGGCGATAAATGTCGCGTCGCTCACTTTGCTTGTAGGGACCGTAGGCTCCGCCTTCACGCACACCCTCGTCAATGCCGATACCCAACCAAGCCAACGCCTCATTGATATATTCCTCGGCACCGGGCACAAAGCGAGTCCTGTCGGTGTCTTCAATGCGCAGTATCATTGTGCCACCCATGCGACGGGCAAATAGGTAATTATATAAAGCCGTGCGCACTCCACCGATGTGGAGCGGTCCTGTGGGCGATGGTGCAAAACGCACCCTAACCGGTCTATTCATCTCGTGTGAATTGTTTAATAATCTAATAACTTGCAAAGTTACTGAAACAAAATCGGCTTTGCAAGTCCTGAGGTCATTACCTGATTATTTTGACGTTTTCATTGACTGTGCCAATCAATGGCAGCCGTCACAATCGCAACCGTCGTGCTCGCAATGGTCGTGGTCGTGCTCGCAACCGCACCCGCAGTGATGATGCTTGGGTGATAATTCGTCGGCCGTCGCGTCGCGGACTAACAACACTTCACCTACATAGTGAACTCGCTCGCCTGCCAACTCGTGGTTGAAGTCCATGGTCACAGTTTCGTCACCTATCGCCTCTACAATACCGTCAATGCGATAACCATCGGCTGTCATCATCGGCACGTGAGCCCCGATATAAACGCGTTCGGTGTCAAACTCGCCATCAACAATGAAGGTCTCACGCGGCACATCAATCACCATTTCGTTGTCAAATTCGCCGAAGGCATCGTCCGGTTCCAATGTGAAATCGAACTTATCACCCTGTTGCAAGCCGCGAATTCCGTTGACGAAGCCGCGAACCATTGCCTTGTCGTGACCGAACACGAAAGCGTCGGGACGGTCGGCACTTACCTTACACACGCTCGCCTCGCCGTTGTCGTCGGTTACGAAAATTTCGTATGCCAACTCGACATACTTGCCAATCATGATTTTTTTATCGTCCATATTCTTGTTGTTAAGTTGTTTAGAGTTAATAAGTATGTTAATCAATCACGTCGGGCACGCGACCGGTCGCGCGAGTTATAACTGCCGTATTGCTTCGGCAACGCGATTCATGAGCCAGCGCGGAGTGCTCGTGGCACCACAGATGCCTACTCGTTGCTTGCCCACCAACCACGACGGGTCGATTTCACTCTCGTTGCTTATCAAGTGGCTGTCGGGATTGGCATCAAGGCACTCGGCAAAAAGAATGCGTCCATTGCTGCTCTTGCTTCCGCTCACGAATAATATCAAGTCGTGGTGAGCCGCGAACTCTCGAATTTGGGGAATGCGACCGCCCACCGAGCGACATATAGTGTCGAAACTGCGAAACGTCACCCCCGGAGCCACACGACTGCGTATCTCGTCGACAATGTGCTTGAACCCCTGCAGTGATTTTGTAGTCTGTGAGTACAGATAGATGTCGCGGTTATAATCAATTTTGTCCAACTCGTCGGCACTCTCGATAACGATGGCGTTGCCGGCGGTTTGCCCTTCCAAACCCAAGACTTCGGCGTGACCGCGCTTGCCGTAAATGATAATTTGGGGTGACGTGTCGCCGGCATCGTCCCATGTCGCCTTGATGCGTTGTTGCAACTTGAGCACCACGGGACACGTGGCATCAATAATCTCAATGCCGTTAGCACGTGCCGTGGCATAGGTTGACGGCGGTTCACCATGCGCTCGCAGCAACACTTTAACACCGTGGAGTGTGGCGAGGCGGTCGTGTGAAATCGTTTCCAATCCGCGCGACTCAAGCCGCCCTACTTCATCGGCGTTATGCACTATGTCGCCCAAGCAATACAGGTGACCGCTTGCCTTGAGTTCTTCCTCGGCCTTGCTTATAGCACGTGTCACACCGAAGCAGAACCCCGAACCGTTGTCTATCTCTATTGTCATTGCCGACTCGTTTAGCCGTTTATCGCGCGCATGGCGGCATTGAGTAACCACTCGTTTTGTTCATCGCGCGTCATCTCGCTATTGTCGAGCAGCAGAGCATCATCGGCGCGCACGAGAGGGCTTTCGGCACGCGTGGTGTCAATGCGGTCACGTTCGGTCACGTTGGCGAGCACTTGCTCGAAAGTGACATCGGTGTCGCCCTTGTCGCGCAACTCGTCGAAACGACGCTGTGCACGCACTTCGGCACTCGCGGTTACAAAGACCTTGAGTTCGGCATGGGGTAGCACAACGGTGCCGATGTCGCGACCGTCCATCACTACACCTCCCTCATGCCCCATCGCCTGTTGTAACTTGACCAAATGGCGACGCACACCACCGACGGCGGCTACCGCGCTCACATTGTCACTCACCTCCATGCCACGTATCAAGCCCTCAACGTTTTCTCCGTTCAAGTAAGCCTCGTTGTGTCCGTCCTGTGAAGCGGCGAATGTGATATTTATATCGTCAAGTGCCGACAGCAGCGCGTTCTCGTCAATGGCACCGGCATTGATGAAACCGTGGCGCAAGGCGTACAACGTCACCGCGCGGTACATGGCTCCGGTGTCAATGTATCCGTATCCCAAACGGCGGGCGAGCACTTTGGCCATCGTACTCTTGCCTGTGCTTGAATAGCCATCAATAGCAATCGAAATTTTTTTCATTTATCTTGTTGGTATGTGTTGTGATATTTGGGCGATTTGCCATAAGCATTTTCACCCGGATCGCTGTCTTGAACGTTGAATATCAGCATGACAATGCCCCACAGGGTATAACCGATCGAAGACACGACCAAGGTTGCAACAGCCGTCGAGTGCCCCCGGGCAAGTCGCTCCATGGCGTGAGTGTCATTAGTGGCGGCGATTTTCATTAATTCATCGTATATGGGCACGATAGAACCGTAAAGCGCGACGTTGAGGATAAGAAATATCACCGCCCACCATGCGCCGTGACCGGCATCGTGCAAACGGCGCACTTGAACTGCCATCAAGGGCAATAACAGGGCTATCATCACGGCATATTGTGCTCCTAACCCGACGCTTTGCCCCGAGGTCATTGTGAAAATCCATGCCGCTATCTGCCCGAGTGCATAGTAGAACAACATGAACCACCAGAATTCCGACCGGCGACTGCGACCCGAAAAGTCGGTGGGAGAAGTCAGTGCCTTCTTTACCGCATCAAAAGAATTCATCGGCGGAGTGGGTCGTAACGGCTGATGTCCGCCGGGTTGTGACGTGTTATCGTTATAGATGCGATTATCCATTATTGCATTTATTAAAGTTATAACTTGTATCGTTATCTGTTGGAATCAAAATATTTCTTGAAAAACAGCAGGTGATAGTCAAGCGAGTTTACCCAGTAGACCCACGTGTGACCGCCCGGGCGAATGGTGTAGTCGTGGGGTATGCCTGCTTGTAGCAACTTGTCATGCAACTCGTTGTTGACTTCAAGGAAGAAATCTTTATCGCCATCGTCGATTGTTATCGCTTGGCGACCGGGTTGTAGTGTCGGCACGAGGCTCACGACAGCGTGAGCCGCCCAGCGTTCGGGATATTCTTTGTATTTGCCCAAACGTTGTTGAATTAACCACCTGTCGGGAAAACGCGTGATGTTCACACCACCGCTCATGCTGCCTGTCGCTCCGAACACGTCAGGGTGTCGCCACCCGATCCACAGTGCACCGTGTCCCCCCATGCTCAACCCGGTGATAGCGCGTCCCTCTCGAGTCGCTATGGTGCGATAATGAGCATCGATATAGTTTACGACCTCGCTTCCCACATGTGTCTCAAATTGCATTTTCGGGTCAATAGGAGAGTCGTAGTACCAACTGTCTTGTCCGTCGGGGCACACGATAATCACGCCGTAGCGATTGGTGAGTGAGTCGAGATTTGCCTTACGGGGCCAGTCGGCATAGCAGCCGTCGGCTCCATGCAACAAGTAGACCACGGGCCACCGTGTAACGGCATCAAATGAATATTGGCGGGGCGTGACTACAGCACACTTGATGTCTCGCTTCATTGATGCGCTATGTATCACAACTGTGTCACCTTGTGTCATTGCCATTACCGGCATGCGAGCACCGGCGGTGAGACCGGTCACAACAAGGAGTATCAACAGACTTAATTGCTTAATATTCATGATAATGTAAAGTTGGATTTTTTATGCGGTTATTATCATTTGTCACATTATAACGCGACCTTGGTGGCATGGTCGCCTATAACGATGATGTAGACACGTGATGAGGGCAAGTTGCCAATGTTCATCACCTGCGCTGCGGGGCGTTCAAGGTGTAGCGTGCCGTACACGTCGTAGATGCGCACCCAACCCTCGTGCTGCAAGTTGTTGATATAAATCGTGCCGTCCATTGAGTAAACCTCAGGTGCGGCGAGCGGGTAAATTTCGTCGCCGGTCACCGTTGCCGGTGCCAGGGCGGGCACGATGTGCTCGACCTCATCGATGTCGGCAAACATCACATTCGATACGATGGTGTACTGCTCGTCTATCGCGACCGTTGGCAAGTAGAAACGCGGTGCAGCCGTGATTGCCACCACCTCGCCCCACTTGTCTTTAATTGTGAAAGCGACATTGCCTGCCAACGACAACCCGTGCATGTCATGTTCCTCATCACCGTCACCGATGGCGATGTCGTAGTAACTGTCCTCATCATGAGCCCACAACGAGAAACTCTTGTACTCTCCCCAAACGCTGTCTTGCTCGTAAGCTGCGACAGCATCGGTATCAGGCACAATCACGTCAACTCCGGACAAGTCGTCGATCCCGTCCAACGACGGCGGTGTCGCCCCGGCACTGTAAATTTCAAAGAGGTTATAACACCCGTTGAATGTTCCGCGTCCCAACGTTGTGACGGTTGACGGCAATAGCAGGGTGTGTAATGCGGTGCATCTCGCAAAGGCTTCATCGCCCACGCGAGTGAGACCCTCAGGCAACGCCACTGCAACCACGGCGGTGCCGGCGAGAGCGCGCTCGCCAAGATACTCAAGGTGAAGAGGAAATGTAATGCCCTCTAATGCAGTTGCTCCGTCAAAGGCGCGGTCGCCAACTGCGGTCACGCTTGGCGGCAATTGTATCAATGTCACAGCCGACCCTGCAAACGCACCGTCGCCCACAGCAGTGATTGAGTAGTTGTCACCGTCGTGAAACACGGCATCAGGCACTATGATGTCCCCGGCGTATCGGTTAATGCCATCGTGAACATCGGCGATGACAGTTGCCGTCAGTGTTGTCGGGTCAAGCGCGAAATGCAATCCTCCGCTATATATGTCGGAGGCTGCCGCTGCCAGCGTGGTGGTGACTGCAAGTGTGATAGCCAATCGTTTCATAGAACGTTCCAAAGTTCTCTAATTTCTTTTATAGTGACAGGTAACTATATTGTCGGGTCGATTTGAATGAGAATTAAAAACCGCCCCACTCAAGTGACGTATTCCTCCCACCGAATGTGGTATAAAAAAGAGAAATCGACAACCGCTCATCGTGCGCAGTCATCGATTTCGTGTGACTCCCGCGGGATTCAAACCCACAACCTTCTGATCCGTAGTCAGATGCTCTATTCAGTTGAGCTAGGGAGCCGTGCTTCTCAAATGCGACTGCAAAATTACTACTTTTTTTTAAATCACCAAATTTTTTTTGACTTTTTTGACTTTCATCTAAAAATCACGGTGATCGCGAGCGATGTGCTCAAGCGTTGAAACAGTGACAATGCCCGGACAATTTCAACTCGCCGTTATAGCAACAGGGTCGCCAATGCCCACGCGCCGAGTATGAGTAATGCAATGAGCGACGGAATGGCTAATGCCTTATAGTTAACAATATACAGCTCGGGCTCGGGTGCCTTTACCGGCTCGGCGGGTTGGTCGGCAAGTGCCTGCTGTTCGATGTTGAGAGGTTCAATGACTTGTTGTTCCTCGGTGTACAATGTCGCTTTCATATCTTGTGTTTGATTAAGTTTTGAAATTGAGTGATTAAAAATTATTGTGTAAGTACATGTCATGTCAATGTGCTGTACTTGTTGCGGCACGACGTCCGTCGCCCATCGCAAGAATGACGGTCGCCCCGCCACGCACTATGTCGCCACCGGCGTACAGTCCCGCTACATTGCTTTCCATGGTTTCCTCGTTGACAACGATTGTGCCGCGCCTGCTCACTTCCAACCCGTTGACCGAGTCGGGAACAAGAGAGTTGGGACTGACACCGACCGCGACAATCACAAGGTCGACGGCGATTTCCTCAAAGGCTCCCTCAACGGGAATGGGCGAACGTCGTCCGCCGGCATCGGGCTCGCCGAGTTCCATGCGTTGCACTCTCATGGTGCGCACGTGTCCTGTCTCATCGCCCAGGTATTCAACCGGATTGTGAAGCGTTAATAACTCAACGCCCTCTTCAACGGCGTGCTCAATTTCCTCTCGACGTGCCGGCATCTCCTCGCGTCCGCGACGATAAACAAGCAACACGCGCTCGGCACCCATGCGCAGTGCCGTGCGACTGCTGTCCATGGCGGTGTTGCCACCACCGATTACCGCTACCACTCGCCCTGAGAGCACCGGTGTGTCTCCGCCTCGCCCCGCTTCCATCAGGTTAATGCGAGTCAAGTATTCGTTGCTTGACATTACGCCCTTGAGGTTCTCGCCGGCAATATTCATGAAACGCGGAAATCCGGCACCGCTGCCGACGAAGATGCGTTCGAAACCGTCGGCGCGCAGTTGCTCTATCGTTATGGTCTTGCCTACTACACAGTTAGTGACAAATTTGACCCCCATGTTGCGCAGACCGTTTATCTCATGGTCAACAACAGCGTTGGGCAGACGAAACTCGGGTATGCCGTATTTCAGCACACCGCCTACCTCGTGTAGCGCCTCGAACACTGTTACCTCGTAACCTTGTTGTGCCATCTGTCCGGCGTAGGTCAGTCCTGAGGGACCGCTGCCAATTACGGCGACTTTGTGCCCGTTGGGTGTGATTGCCGGTTGTTGCTCGCTCTCGGGGTGTGACCGCTGCCAGTCGGCAACGTAACGTTCGAGATAACCTATTGCGACCGGTGCGTGACCCATACGGTTGTGGATACACTTGCTCTCGCACTGTTTTTCTTGAGGACACACACGTCCGCACACGGCAGGCAAGGCACTGGTGCGCTTGATTGTTACGGCAGCATCGGCGATGTCACCTCGCTCCACCCGCTTGATAAATCCCGGTATATCAATGCCGACGGGGCAGCCCGTCACACACTGTGGGTTAGCGCAGTCAAGGCAACGGGTTGCCTCGTGACGAGCCTGCTCATCGGTGAGACCGCAGTTTACCTCGGCATTGCTGTGAATGCGCTCGTGCGGATCCAGCATTGTCATTGTCACGCGCTCAAGAGCACTGCGCTCTTTGGGCTTTATAGCAGCGCGCAGTTCGGCGCGCCATTGTTCGTCTCGACTCATATCAGTCTTTAAATGAATCTCGCTCTATTATACTATACATTTATGCCTACCGGCGGTGTTCTCCGGTGGTC